>NZ_JAJTNB010000005.1 GCF_021300655.1 Helicobacter kayseriensis | reverse complement strand
AAGAGAAAGAAATGAAAGATTTCATGGAGCCTCTTGTGTTTGGAGGCTCCAAAAGTTTTTCATAATTTATAGTGTGTGTCTTTTAAAGTCATTCCCCACCCAAAAGGTGGGGAGGCTTTTAGCTCTTCACACCAATGCTTCTTTGAGAACCTCAGAAATCTTTTCAACAGGAATGATCTCAAGAGATTTTCTGACCTCTTCTGGTATCTCATCCAAATCTCTTTGATAATTTTTTAGAGGGATTAATACTTTCTTGATCCCTGCCTTATGTGCCGCAATCAACTTTTCTTTAAGTCCTCCAATAGGCAAGACTTTCCCACTCAATGTTAGCTCTCCTGTCATTGCAATATCAGCCCTAACTGCTCGATCGCTCAAAACAGAAGCAATCACGCTAGCCATAGCGATCCCTGCACTTGGACCATCTTTGGGTGTAGCTCCCTCTGGAACATGAAGGTGAAGATCATAATATTCATAAATAGGCTTAGATTCTTTAGAATCTTTGGGTGCTTTGAGATTGCTTTTGAGAAGTTTTTCTGAAAGAAGCACTTTCACCACAGAATGAGCAATCCGTGCAGACTCCTTCATCACATCACCCAAGCTTCCTGTGAGATTCAAGCTCCCCTTCCCTAAAATCTTTGCTACCTCGATTTTCAATACATCTCCCCCCACAGAAGTCCAAGCCAAACCATTCACAACTCCCACTTGATCCACCTTGTCTGCAGGATCGATCTCAAAAACAATCTTGTCAAGAAACTCGTTGAGATTTTTTTGTGTGATAGAGACTTTATTTTTCTCTCCGCTTGTGCTATCAATCAAGATCTTTTGCGCACTTTTTCGCATAATCGTCGCGATCTGCCGACGCAAGTTTCTTACACCTGATTCTCGCGTATATTTTTCGATAATTTCTTTTAAAGCCCCATTAGCGATGCTTACCTCATAAGATTTGAGCCCATGCTTTTTGAGCTCTTGGGGGATGAGATATTTTTTTGCAATTTGTTCTTTTTCTTGAGGGGTGTAGCTTGAAATATGGATAAACTCCATTCGATCTCTAAGGGGGGCTGGGATTTGAGAAATATCATTTGCTGTCGCGATAAAGACGACATTTGACAAATCAAGATTGAAATTCGTATAGTAATCTCTAAATTCCTTATTCTGCTCAGGATCTAAAATCTCTAGCAAAACACTTGTAGGATCTCCCCTAAAACTTCTTCCTACTTTATCAATCTCATCCAAAACCATAACAGGATCCATGCTCTTTGCATCAATAAGCCCTTGAGTAATGCGCCCAGGCATCGCCCCAAGATAAGTGCGTCGATGTCCTCTTAACTCATTCACATCTTCTAGCCCACCAAGAGCCAAACGCACAAGAGATCTTCCCATCGCTTTAGCGATCGAGTTGGCCAAAGAAGTTTTCCCCACACCAGGAGGGCCATAAAAACACAAAATCGTTCCTTTAGAATCCTTGCTATCTTTCCCCCTCAATGCAAGCAACTCTTTCACTGCAAAATACTCTACAATCCTCTCTTTGGGCTTTTTAAGAGAATAATGATCACTCTCAAGCTGTTTTTGAACATTGGCAATAGAGAGCTTTTCTTTGCTCATTTTTCCAAAAGGAATCTCAAGCACCCATTCAATGTAATTTTGGACAATGCTTGCATCCCCACTATCTTGATTCATTTTGCTTAAGCGATCAATTTGACGCTTGATCTCTTTATGGATCTCATCGGTAATATGAGGTCTAATGTGGGCTAGTTTTTCTCTATAGCGTTCAATCTCTTCTTCTTTTTGTCCCTCAAGCCCCAATTCCTTATGAATCTGGCGAATTTGTTCTTTGAGGAAATATTCCTTATTGACGCGATCCATTTTGGTTTGAACGCGATTTTTGATCTCTCTTTGAAGTTTTTGATTCTCAATATCTGCGACAATCAACTCAATCAAATGCAAAAGTCTTTCTTGCACATCATTTTTTGAAAATAACTCATAAGCTTGGGCTTTTTTGAGCTTAAGACTTGAAGCGATCAAATCAACGATGCGATTAGGGTCTGATGAATCTTCAGTTGCCCTTAAGAGTTCTGGAGCGATACTTGAGCTTACATTTGCTAGGTATTGGAGTTGCTCACGCAAAACCTCAAGGGTAGCCTCAGCCATCTCTTGATTGTATGGTTTATAAACAAAGGGTCTTACAATCCCCTCAAGCGGAGTTTTAGAGATCAACTCCTCAATCACAGCCTTGCCAATCCCCCTAAAGAGAATCTTAACGCGACCATCAGGCAAGCTGACCTTACGCATCATCTCACCTACAACACCAACGGGATAAAACTCCTCATTGCTACCTTCTTTGAAAAATGCAATCAAAAGTTTTTTATCCCCTTTGAAAGCTTTGTTGATTGCTTGAATATTTTTTTGATTACTGATAAAGACTGGAGCAATCATAAAGGGATAAACATTTAAGTTTTCCTCAACGATAATATCGATCTTCATCAATTCTTCATTCATTCATTTCTCCTACCAATTAAAAATCATCACATACCAAGGCACATAAGAGGGCAAAATATAATCAATCTTTTTTATCTCCAAAGCTTCCATCATATACCAAGGCACACCATTTGTCACATTTCTAAAATTTTTTCTCAAATCCTGATCATTGCGTTCAAGATAAAGTTTGACTGCATATTCTTTGCCTTCTTTTTTATAAACATTGATAATCGAAGCGTTTAGCTCTGCCATCCCCAGCTTGAACTTAGTCATGATATATGCCACAAAAGGCGTATAAATATCATTGGGATAAGCATCTAAATAATTTTGTATATCAGCTATCGAATCAATCATAAACTGCTGATCTTTGCTGTGATTTTTGAAAGAGTAATATCGCGCCAAAATCTTCAAATAATTGATATAGCTATAGTTTTTGCGGTTAGAAAAACGCTTCAAATACTCATCAAAATAAAACTCAGCCAAAATAAACTCATCTTCTGCCATATGAGCATGACCCAAAGCAAGCATTGCTTCTGGAATCAATGGAGAATTCACATGCTCACTCTGCAAAGAAGAAAACTTTGTATCCGCAGATTCCAAATTGCCATAGCGAATTTCTTTGAAAATCTCCTCATACCAATACATCGCGGGTTTATCATACTCATCTGTTTTTTTGGAACATGAGGCAAAAAATAGACCCAAACACACAACAAGAATTACTGCCCCCTTTTTTGCTACTAAATCTTTCACCTCAACTCGTCCTATCTTTGATCATTGTTTGTGCAGTCAAGAGATTGAATTCTGTCAAACATTACACACAGTCATTGCAAAAAGAGTGCGATTATATCTCACACAACCATAGTTTATGTGTTAATTTTCAAACTTTTTAGGATAGAATAGCCCAAAAATGACGATTACAATCGACCTAGAAATTATAATTCAATGAAACACAGGAGACAGAAATGGTTTTTGAGGTTAAGTCACCCATCTTAGGATTTGAAGATGTGAAAAAAATGAGGCTTGAAAAGATTGATGATCTTTTTATGAAACTCTCCAACGATGAAGATTCCTCACCAATCTTTACACTCATCAACCCCTTTGCTTTACGCCCATATGATTTTGAAATCCCCTCAGCTCTTGAACTTTTGCTAGAGATCAAAAGCGAAGAAGATGTTTTGGTAGGAAATATTATGGTCTTGCAAACCCCTATCGAACAATCAACGATCAACTTTTTGGCTCCTGTGATTTTCAATGTCAAAAACAAAACAATGGCTCAAGTTGTCTTAGATAGCACAAAATATCCACAATATGGATTGACAGAATCTATCGACTCCTACTACAAAGACCAAGCTCCCCAATCTTAATGCAAAAATTTATCTTAGTCGGATATGGGAATCTTGCTTCTTCTATGATGCAAGGTTTTTCCACTCATCAGATGTTTTCTCATTGTTCATTTTTAATTTATGGTCGTGATTTTGAGCGCTCCAAAGCTTTTGCTTCAAAATATCCAAATGCTCAAGCAATCCCCTCTCTTGAAGATCATTTATCTCAAGATAGCACTTTGATTTTGTGCATCAAACCCAAAGGTATCCAATCTTTTCAAATTCATCAATCTTTCTTTTTGCTCTATTCTGTTATGGCAGGAGTTGATATTGCAACTCTTCAAAAACATTTCCCGCAAGCCCAAAACTTCGCTCGCTCTATGCCCAACATTGGCGCAAGCATTCAAAAATCATCAACAAGTCTTTTTTGCCTAGGTTCTCTTGAGGCACAAACTCTTGCAAAAAAACTTACTCAAGCTTTTGGAAGCGCAACGCTTTTGGCAAGTGAAGAACTCATTGATGCAAGTATTGCAACCAATGGAAGCTCTCCTGCCTTTTTGTCTCTTGTGGCTGAGGCCTTAATCGAATCTGGTGTGCGTGAGGGGATCCCGCTCTCTCAAAGCAGAGAACTTGTATATGCGACTTTTGAGGGTTTTGCACAACTTCTTTTGACTCATTCTCCTCAAGAAATCAAAGCTCTGGTGACAAGCCCTGCAGGAACTACTGCAGAAGGCTTGGCTTATCTTGAAAATAAAGGCTTTAAGGGGATCTTGCAAGAAGCCTCTCATCAATCAGTCTTAAAAGCTAAGGGAAAAATCTAAGCTTTGAGTGATTTTCGGCTTATTGCTATTTTGGGTGGGAGTGGGAGTGGAAAAAGTGCTCTAGGCTTAGAGCTAGCTCAAAAATTACACTGCGATATTTTCTCTCTAGATTCTTTATCAATCTATCAAGAATTTGACATCGCCTCTGCCAAACCCTCTCTAAAAGAACTAAGCCAAATCCCACACTATGGAATCAATATCCTCAAACCCAATGAAAAAAACAATGCAATGCTTTTTAGAAATCTTTTGTTTGAGGCGATCAAACGAAGCAAACAAAAAGGACGCTCTTCGCTCCTTATTATCGGAGGATCAAGCTTTTACCTCAAAAGTATTCTTGAAGGACTCTCACCTCATCCTTATCTAAACATAGAGCAATCTCAAAACATCGCACAAAAAATCAAATCTCTCCCTGATTTATATCAATTTTTGCGACAAATCGACCCAGATTACAACATCCATCCCAACGATACCTATCGTCTTCACAAGGCTCTTGAGATTTATTTCTCCACTCAGATGCCCCCTACACAATATTTTGCAAAATACCCCAAAGAAAGCTTCCCATACCCAATCGAAAAATATGCCATCAAAATTGATCGAGACATCTTAAGAAATCGCATCATGCAACGCACGCAAAAAATGCTCAATCAAGGGTTACTTCACGAGATCGAAAGCATCTTTACAAAATATGATTATTTGATTCAACCTGCCAATGCCATTGGTGTGCGCGAAAGTATCGAATATCTCACACAAACTCCACTTGAAGTTTTACAGGGTAAAACTCCTCCAAGCAATCCAATCATTGCCAAAAACACTCAAGAACTATGCGATCTTATTTCCACCCACACAGCTCAACTTGCCAAACGCCAAACCACTTTTAATCGCACACAATTTGGAACAATCCATCCCCCCTCTTCTATCCAAAACGCTCAAGAAGGAATCATTTGGAGCAGTTCTGAAGAACTCCTCCGCATCATTCCCTAGCTTTTATATTTCTCCTCATCTAGCATTCCAAGCTCTTTATCCACGGCAATACTTGCAATCATCCCTCCGCTGACATTGCTCATCGTTCTTGCCATATCCATAATCGGATCAATCGCCAAAACAATTGCCAAAATCCCAAAATGCTCACCCATACCAAGACCTGTCAAAACAATCGAAGCCACCATTGTCGCAATCCCTGGAATCCCAGCCACACCAATAGAAGCAACCATAGATAAAAGCACGATCATGATCCCCTGAACCAACCCCACCTCAATACCCAAAGCATGAAAAGCAAAAACGCCTACAAGTCCGCCAAAATATCCTGCACACCCATTTGCACCAATTGTTGTCGCCAAAGTTGCGACAAAAGAAGAGCTCATAGAACTCACACCCATTCTCTTCTCAAGCACATCAATCGTTACAGGAAGAGTGGCAACACTTGATCTTGAAGTGAAAGCCATCATAAGCGCAGGGATAGCCTTTTTAAAATAAAGCAGTGGATTTAATCCATGCAAAGACAACACAATAGCATGCACAACAAACACACAAAGAGCACTGAGATAAATCAAAGCGATAAATTTCAAAACAGGAGAAACAGCCTCAATACCATATCTCATCAAAACTCCTGAAATCATTGTGACTACAGCATATGGCATAAATTCAATCACAAGCATTGCAATCTTCATCATCACTTGATGCAAAAAATCAACACATCTTACAAATGATTGATAAAAAGGATGTTCATCTCCCACAGATCGAATACTTAAGGCAAAAATCATCGCAAAAATCACAACACCTACAACAGCATTTTTTGCCATTGTCTCAATGATATTGCTTGGCATAAGCCCCAACAAAATTTGATCTAGCCCTTGAACTTCTCTAATCTCTTTTGATCCATCAAGCAAAAATCCTTCACCCAAAGCATAATAAGTCCCCAACAAAACTGCGATCCCAGAAGCAATCCCAGTTGTTAATAAAAGCCAAAAAAGACTACGAGAAAACATTGAGGAAAGTTTAATATCACTTCTTAGATTCAAGATGACATACAAAATACCAATCAAAACAATTGGCACGACAATGAGCTTTAAGAAATTGACAAAGATTGCAGAAAGAAAATTTATCCACGCATAAGTTTGGCTATACCAAATCAATGCATTTGAGAGTTCAGATACACCTTTTTGTGGAAATCCTGCAAAATATTGCATCCCAAATCCAAATCCCACTCCACATAAAAGTCCCAAAAACATTCTTTGAGAAAAACTTAAATATTTCCTAACCTGCCTAAGCAACAAAAAAATACAAGCCAAAACACATAGTGCAAGTAAAGTTCCCCACGATGAAAGTAAAAAAAAGTTTTGTAAAAACAAAGTCATAGATTCTCCTTATGTTGTGCTCAAAACTTGAGCTTTTGATCTCTATCTTAAAGTTGCTAGAAAACCGCGATCCAACCCACTTAGATCTTGATAAAACTCAAAAGAAAACTTATCTTGAAGCTTCTTTTGCATCTTTGCTCTTTGATCATATCCCATTTCACAAACCATAAATGGAATAGAACACTCACATACCCTATCTACTAAGGCATACAGTATTTCCTCTCCCCCTTCTCCACCAAATAAGGCTTCTTTTGGTTCATATCTAACATTGGGCGGCAAAGAATAATCAAGCCCAATATAGGGAGGATTGGATACGAGCAAATCAAATGTTTTGCAATGCAATAATCCCACATCCTCTAAGATATTGGTCCTTGCGAATTTAACACGATTTTCAAGAGTTTTGTCATAATTTTTGCAAAAAAAGTCCAAATTTATTTGACTAACTTGCAATGCTAGTGGATTAATATCGCTCCCCACAACTTCAATCTCTGGATGCAAAAGAGCTAAAGTGATACCAATTATTCCACTTCCCATACCAAATTCAAAAACATATTTAATATGATGTTTTTGAATCAACTCGCTTGCTTTTTCAATCAAAATCTCCGTCTCTGGACGGGGGATCAAAACTCCCTCTTTGATATTCCATACATATCCATAAAAACCAACCCTTTCAGTCAAATACTCAATAGGCATATGGCTTTTTGCCCTAGCAATCTTTGCTTGGAATTTCTCAAAGTCTTCTTTTTGCAATTCCTTTTCACTAAAAGCATGCAAATAAGTCCTCTCCACGCCCAAAATATATGCAAGTAAAATCTCAGATTTTAATCTAGGACGATCTAGTTGCGCAAGCTCTTGCACCCCAAAAGCAAGAGCATCTCGAATCGCTTTTTTATCCATTTTTATCTTGATATTTCATAATCCAAAGCTTTTAGACGCTCTAAAAGAGGGGGGTGTGTATAGTGAAAACAAATATATAAAGGATGAGAGTGTGGAAAAGATTTATTTTTCTCCACAAGTCGAACAAGTGCTTGCGCCAAAGCCTTTTTGGAACTCAAAGATGCACCAAAGGCATCTGCTCTATACTCTGCTTTTCTAGAAAAAAATCCCACAAATGGCAAAAACCAAAATGCAATCAAAGGCATCATCAACAATAAAAGCATCAAAAGATTGGCTGGTGTTTGAGACAATCCCAATCCTTCAAACAAAGATTGGGGCAAAGATCCCAACAAATAAAAAATACAAAACAAAAACACACCTTGAACAACAATGCCAAAAACCAAATCTTTATGTTTAAAGTGCCCAAGTTCATGACCCAAAATTGCAATCAAACCCTCAGAGCTGATCTTTTCAAGCAAGGTATCAAATAAAACAACACGCTTATTTTTTCCAAATCCTCCAAAATATGCATTGAGTCGGCCATCTCTCTTGCTTGCATCCATGACAAAAATACCACTGCTTTGAAAACCTACACTTTTCATCAACCCTTCAATCTTTTCTTGCAATAGAGAATCTTGCAAGGGGGTGAAGGTATTAAAAAGAGGTGCAATCCAAGTGGGATACAAAAAGTTGATCATAAGCACAGTTGCAAAAACAAAAACTGCACACCAAAGCCACCAAGTTTGCAAATAATGAATCAACAAAACCAATCCATACAACACCAAACTACCCGCAACTACCAAGAGCGACATTCCTCTTACAAAATCCATCAAAAACAATTTGATCGTTTGATGACTGAAGCCATATTGCTTATCAATCACCATTTCTTGCCAATACTTAAAAGGAAGATGAAAGATTTGCATAAAGACCAAAAGTCCCAAAACGATTAAGACTTGATTCCCAAATCCATGAGCAAAAAAATCAACAAGATTGAGCCATTTCAATCCATATAAAATCCAAAATACAAAAAATGCAAAACCAAAAAGATCTTGAAAAATCGACAGACGCAACTTAGCCAAAGCATAATGCCCAGCCTCAAGATAATCTTTGGGAGATAATAGCACCGCATCAAATTGCATCGTTTTTTGAATATGACGATATTGCAAAATATTCAAAAAAAGATTTGGAATCACAAAACAAATCAAATAAAAAGTAATTAATTCATAATTCATATCATTTCATCCAAATTAAATTTTTCTCAAATCATAATCATTTTTTCGTTTGGCTAAACAAACAAGCAAATAGAGCACTGGGGTATCTAAAATTGCTAAGCAAACAAAAATAAGATAGCTTGACAAAATAATCTGAATTAATACATCCAAAGGATAGACTCCCCAAAAAGCACATATAGTAAATAAAATCGTATTGACAAATTGAGAAATCAATGTTGATCCATTATTGCGGAGCCAAAGCCATCTTTCCCTTTCTCCACAAAGCCTAATACTCCATTTCCACCACCAATGATAAAGCCAAACATCCAAATAAGAAGCGATGGCAAAAACCAATAAAGAAGCAATAATGATTCTAGGAGTTTGTGCAAAAACTTTTTGAAAACTCTCTCCTGCTTGATGATCAATAGGCAGATAGTGCAACCAAAGTTGCGAAAACATCAAAAACAAAGCACTAAAAAAGAGGGTGATTCCAACAGCTTTTTTTGCCTCATCTTTCCCTTTTATTTCGCTCAATGCATCTGTTATCAAAAAGGTTGAAGCAAAAAGAACATTTCCCAAAGTTTGCGTCACACCAAAAGCATCGATCAAAAGGCTCACTTCAATATTTGCCACAATCGTTGCAAATACACCAAAAACCAAAAGCCCCCTTCTTCCAAATAATGTATAAGATACGATCACACCCCCATAAGTCATCAAAAGACTAAGACACAATAATATTTCATTTATCATTTCTCAACCGACTCCAAAATCTGTATTACTCAATAAAAAGTCAATCCGCTCATTATCTTGATATCTAGGATAAATTGTCTGCAAAAATTCATCAATGATTGTTTGGTCTGCTTGCATTTTGGAATTATTGCACATCACATTGACACAAATTCTCTCAAAAAGCTCCAAGCCAAGCTCCAAATCCTTCTCAATCATCTTAATATTCTGACCTTTGATACCTACAAGAAAATTTGCCTCATCAAAATCTTTTGCAATTTGAGCATAATTTTTTTCTTTGATTCCCTTTCTTAGCACTCCTTCACGGAATGCTTCATCAAAGCTCTCCAAACCCAATTTAATCTTCACTTTAAAATCTTTAAAAAACTCTTTTAGATTTGGAATCTCATCTCTATAAAGATAGTGGCATTCAAAGATCAATTGAGTGATCTTTTTTTGAGAAGCAATTTCTTTGATTTTGTGAAGAGTTTGCATACTTAGCTCACCAAAACTCCCCGAATTGATCACTTCTAACACTCCATATTTTCCACTTACACAACTTAAAGCCTTAGCATTAATCTCTTCTTGCTGATTAGAAACATCTAGATAATAATCGCAAAAACGACAATGCTTATAGCGACAACCACTCCCTTGAAGCAAAACAATCTCTCGTTTATGTTTTGTCTCAATCAAACCATAGCGTTTAAGCTCTCCCACTTCCCCTCCTCTGTTTTTCATAAAATTCTTGTTTGTACTGCTGAAATCTTCCCTCTACAATCGCCAATCTTGCCCCTCTAGTCAAATTAAGATAAAACCTGAGATTATGAATTGTGGCCAATCGATGATATGTGATTTCATGACTTCTAAACAAATGATGCAAATATCCGCGTGAGAAATTCTGACAAGTATAACAATCACACTCCTCATCAAGAGCAAAATCCTCCAGCGCATGAATGGAAGATTTGATTGAAATTTTTCCACGACTTGTGAAAATACTCCCATTGCGTGCATTGCGTGTAGGCATCACACAATCAAACATATCCACTCCTCTTGAGATTGCCTCAAGAATATTCTCAGGTGTTCCAACACCCATTAGATAGCGTGGTCTATCACTTGGAAGAAAAGGAAGAGTAAAATCAAGCGTTTCATACATTTCTTCTGCACTTTCTCCTACAGCAAGCCCACCTATAGCAAAACCATCAAATCTTTTTTCTACCCCCTCTTTTTTTGCACTAAGCTCCACCAAAGCAGTTGCGCTCATCTTTCGAAAATGCTCATCTGTCCCCCCCTGCACAATCGCAAAAAGATGATTGCTTTGAGCTTTATTCTGCAAGAGTTGCTTAAGATGATGTTCTAGACTTTCTTGTGCCCACTTTGTTGTGCGATGAATTGATTCTTCAATCCTCTCCTTACTTGCAGGCAACCCAACCAAATCATCCAAAACCATCATAATATCACTATTAAGATCATATTGGATATCAAGCACCTTTGAGGGGGTAAAGAAATGCTTGCTCCCATCAATATGGGATTTAAACTCAATCCCCTCTTCTTTTCTTTTTCCTCCTAAACTAAAAGCTTGGAATCCTCCACTATCAGTCAAAAAATTCCCCCTATATCCACTCATCCCATGCAATCCCCCAAAGTATCTCACCCTCTGTGCTGTTGGCCTAAGATATAAATGATAAGTATTTCCCAAAATAATTTCTGCACCTAGGTGATTTGTCACATCAAAACAATCTAGCCCCTTAATCACACCTTGAGTCCCAACAGGCATAAAAACAGGAGTCTGCACATCTCCATGTGCAAGCTTGATTTTCCCTGCCCTTGCATTCCCATCTTTTTGCAATAGCTCAAACACCCTTTTCTCCTTTGAAAAATTAAAATTTTAACAAGTTTTAATCCTCTGCCAAACCCGCAAGTCTCTAAAACATAAGAAAATCTTCTGCTACAATCCCGCCCCATGAATAAGATCGATTGGATTTTTTTATTGGCTTATTTTGTTTTGATTGTCTGGATTGGACTCTCCTCTTGCAAAAAAATCAAAACATCTTCTGACTTCTTTCTTGCAGGTAGGCATTTTGGCTGGCCCATTATTGGCATTTCTATTGTGGCTACTCAAGTGAGTGCGATCACTTTCATAGGGGCTCCAAGCTGGTCATATCAAACTGGGCTCAAGGCAATTGCACTCTTTTTGAACCTGCCCCTTGTTGCTTGGATTGCAAGCAAAACTTTGATTCCATATTTTTATCATCTCAACATCACATCCATTTATGAATATCTCCAACTTCGCTTTGGAAAAAATCTCAAAAATATTCTTGCTCTGTTTTACCTTATTAAAACCATATTGATTGCAAGCGTGATCATTTATGTACCCTCTTTGATTCTCTCACGCATCCTTTCTTTTCCTATTGAAATTACCATTTGTCTGATTGTGCTTTTTGCATTGCTTTACACCACTTTGGGTGGAATTCGCTCTGTGATCTTAAGTGATGGACTTCAGCTATTGATTATGTGGATAGGGCTTGCTCTTTTACTTTTCTTTCTTTTTCTCCTGCTTCCACTCTCCCCGCAAGAATCCCTCTCTGCATTGATTACTCAAAATAAGCTCAATGCACTTGATTTTTCTTTTGCCTTTGAAGCTCCCAATACAGTTTGGGCTGGAATCATAGGCGGAGGTATCATACATCTTGCATATTATGGAACAGAGCAAACACAAATTCAAAGAATCTTAAGTGCGAAAAATCTTAAAAATGCTCGCCTATCCCTCTATGCAGGTAGCGTGATCAACCTAATACAAACTTTTCTTTTTTTGGTTTTAGGATTGGGACTATATCTCTTCTATCAAAACAATCTTTCTTTTTCAAATCCCAATGATGCCCTCATCTCTTTTGTCTTGCAAGAGATTCCACAAGGAGTATTGGGGATTTTTTTGGTGGCAATCTTTGCAGCTACAATGAGCAGTATCGACTCTTCTATAAACTCAATGACAACAGTGTTTATGAAAGATTTCTTTGATCCCTATCTTGCGCGCTTTGCAAAGCATAACAATCCTATTTTGATCATACGAATCGTTGGCGTCTTCTTAGGCTTGCTCATTCTTCTTCTTGCACTCAATCTCTCACAATCACAAATGTCAATCCTTGAACTCATCACTCAATATGCTTCTTTCATTTTGGGATCTGTCTTAGGAGTCTTTTTGCTAGGAATCTTCACTCAAAGAAGCAATGAAAATGGTGCAATGATTGGCTTTTTTGCTGGAATCATTGGGGTTATTTTTGCATCAACTCTTTTTAATTTCTTTTGGATGTGGAATGCACCAATTGGACTGATGATCACTTTGATCGTGGGCTACCTTTCAAGCTTATGTTTCAAAACCCAAACAAATCATCAGCTTCCAAAATTTCACTTTTCTTGGAAAAATCTTTTTGATTTTGATTCCCTTTTGCTCTTTTTGTTTTGTTGTGCATTTTTTCTCTTTCTTTGGCTTTTGCCCTCTATGCATTTAGGCTAAAATTGCGCAAGTTGATTTATGATTTAAGACAACACTTAAAGAGAGATAAGATAGATTTATGAAACAGATTGCATTGATTTTAGAGGGAAAATGTGCTCAATTTTTTTTAGACAAGCTTCTTCTGTCTTTTCATAGCTCCAATTTTTATACAGTCATTACACCCAATCCCGATCTTATCCCTCCATCTTATCCTGACAATTTTTCTTTTTATTGTTTTGATCCAAGCTCAAAGCCCAAGATTCAACGCACACTTGCTTTTGATCTTGATCTTATTTTTTTGGTCTTTGAGGATTTTCAAGAATGCCAAATGACCTACTCCACTATTCGTGATCTCTTTCCTCTAGCGCACATTATCTTTCACTCTACACAATCTCTTGAGATCCAAGATCCACTTTTAGAAGAAATTTCTTCTCCACTCCTAGCAAGCAATAAACTCCTTACCTATCTTCCCAATATCCCCACCCCCATTCAAGATCTAGGATTGGGGAAAGGAGAAGTGATGGAAATCCCTATTCCATCAGGAAGCGTATATTGCTATCGTACAATTGGCTCTATCTCTCAAAAAGAATGGAAAATCGCTGGAGTTTATCGCGGTGAAGAACTCTTGCTTGGAACCTATTCTCTAAGTCTGCAACCCAACGACAGACTTCTTGCTATTGGCAACCCTAGCATTCTTCAAAATGTCTATCGACAAATCACAAGCTCTTTGGGACAATTCCCTATCCCTTTTGGAAAAGATTTGTTTTTATATCTTGATGAGGATTTACAAAATGAAAATGAAATCCTGCAAGACATCGGTGAGGCACTCTTTCTGCATAAGCATCTTAATTGCAATCAACTCATCATTACACTCCTCAATCCCAAGAGATTTGATCTAATCAACCACATCAAATGCATTCAAGATGAGCACATCAATGTCTATATTGACTATAGCACACAAAAATTGACAGAAATTTTGCAAAATCATCATAAAAAACGCATCGGTCTAGCCATTATGCACTATAAATTTTTTCATTCTCTTGAGATCAAAAAAACTCTCTTTGAACTTTCAATCCCCACATTTAAAACCTCACAAGTCAGCATCCAAGATTGCCACTCTAGTCTTTCATTTTTAGAAGAAGATCAAAATATTGCTTCTATTACACTAGATATTGCTTCTCAATTGCAATTAGATTTTGAACTTTATGATTTTGATGTTGATGGACACTTTCATACAGAATCTTTTAAGACTTACAAAAATCTCTCACAAATTTTTAACAAACCTATCCACCTCATCAAAAGCAATACAAAAAATCCCGTGATCTATCTCTTGGAGCTAGAAAAGCCGATCTTGCAATTCCTCCCACTCAATTTGGCATCAATTAGCAACACAATTTCTGGGGCACTCTCCACGCAACTCACATTCCACGCACTCAAGCTCAACAAATACCCACAGATTCTGATCCCTATTTCCTAATGCAAACTATTCATCTTCACTCAAGCACTATCTTTTTTGGAGAACCCGAAGAATTGGTCTTTGATGGGAGTGTTTTAATCATCACTGAAAAAAATGTTGCCTCACTCTATCTTGATTTGATTTCTCAAAAAATCAAAGCCCCTCAAGTCTTTTCTCTAGTTCTTCAAGGAGGAGAAGAAAACAAAAATTTCCAAACACTTGAGCAAATCTTACACTTTGCCTTTGCATGCAAACTTGATCGCAAAAGCACAATGATCGCTCTAGGAGGAGGAATCATTAGCGATCTTGTAGGATTGGCAAGTGGTCTTTATATGCGTGGAATTGATTTTTATAATATTCCCACAACACTTTTAGCTCAAGTGGATGCCAGTGTGGGGGGAAAATGTGGAGTTAATTCTCCTTTTGGGAAAAATTTGATTGGTTTGTTTCATCATCCATCTCAAGTCCTGATTTCTCCTCTCTTCTTAAAATCTCTCCCTCCAAGAGAATTCAATGCAGGAATGGCAGAAGTGATCAAAATGGCAGTTTGCTTCTCTCCAGAACTATTTGAGAAACTCTTTGATGTGTCCTATGTGCAAAATCATCTTCTAGAAATCATTTTCCAAAGCATCTCAATCAAGGCCAACATTGTCTCTCAAGATGAAAGAGAATCTCACCTTCGCTCCGCCCTAAATTATGGACACACCTTTGGGCATGCGATTGAAAAAGAGCAAAATTTTCAAAACTTTTTACATGGTGAAGCAGTCAGTATTGGTATGGTTATGGCCAATACTCTTGCAAGTAAGATTGCAGGATTTCAAGAATCATCACAAGTCCTTTCTCTTCTTAAGCTCCACAATCTTCCCACTTCTTATAAGATTCAAAACCCTGATGTCTTTTTTCAATCACTTTTTTTAGATAAAAAAACCCAAAATCAACAAATTAAATTTATACTTCCACTTGCAATTGGTTCATTTGACTTTTTTTATCCACCAGTTGAGGAAATCAAAAAAATTCTAAACGAGTTTGCAAAATGAAAAAACTATTCTTTCTCTTTTTTGTGCTAATTCTTACACTATATTCTTCTAATGCTCCCCAAGAGAAAAAACTCTCTACAAGCCAACAGGAAACCTTGCAAAGCATTACTGATGAGATCAAAGTCATCAACAAATCACTCAATGGAAATGAGAATCTTTGGATTAGAAGATATAACAGCTATCTTAAATATACCTCTATCAACAACCAAATCAAAACCATTCAGTGGAAACTCAAGCACACAAAGCCTTCCTCCAAAAATCCTGAAGAATTTCAAATCCTCTCCAATCGCCTAGAAGCACTCCAAAGACAGAAAAATTTCTTCTCAGATTATGAGGGAAATCCCTATCGCGAACTTACAGAAGTCAAAGAGATTGAAGATATTCCAAGAGTGACAAATCCTATTGCAATCTTTACTGGGATCAACTTCCTCAAACAAATCAAAGCACAGGAAAAGACTCTCCAAACCAACCAAAAAACACTCAAAGAAACCCTTGCTCTTTTGGATCAAAAAAAAGATCTTCTTACCCAACTACTTAAACTTCAAGACAAACAACAACAATATGAGACCCTCAAAGAATTACAAAAAATTCAAAGCATGAAGCTTGATTTTCAATCTGCACAAAGTATCCTTGAAACATCTCTTGAGGTTTTTGGAAGACGTGTTACAGAGCTTGATCTAAGTATCACCTCTCAAATCCAAAAACAAACCCTCAAAACAATCTATATCACCATTTTATGCCTAGTTGTATTTTTTATCGCACTTGCGATTAAGATGGCATTGCGCAAATATCTCGATCATGAAAGACTCTATATCGCCAACAAAATCATCAACTTTTCTTATATCACACTGATTATTTTAATCTTGCTTTTAAGCTATCTCAACAACATCACTTATTTGGTGACATTCTTAGGTTTTGTTTCAGCTGGTCTTGCTTTTGCGATGCGTGATCTTTTTATGAGTGTATTGGGATGGTTTGTGATTGTTGTTGGTGGGGCACTACATGCAGGAGATCGCATCAGGATTCACAAAGACAGCACAACCTATGTAGGAGATATTTTGGATATCTCAATGACACGCATTACCCTTTTGGAAGATGTGACATACAATACTTATGTAGAAACACGCCGTGCTGGAAGGATTATCTTCATCCCCAACAATTTCATCTTCAATACCGTAATCTCTAATTACACACATGGAGGAATGACGACAATCTGGGATGGGATTGATTTCACAATCACTTTTGATAGCAATTATAAAAAAGCCGTTGAAATTGCCACAGAAGTCGCACGCAAATACTCCAAACCTCACATTGAGATTGGCAAAAAGCGTATGTCACGCCTCAAAGAGCGCTATTCACTCAAACGCATCAGCCTTGAACCTCGAGTATTTAATATGATTGAAGCAAGTGGGATGAGAATCTCTGTGTGGTATCAAACCAATGCTTTCACAACGCTCAATGTCCGAAGCAATATTTCTGGGGAAATCATTGATCTTTTGTCCAAAGAGCAGGATATCAAAATTGCCTACAACACCACAAAACTCGTCAATACTGGAAGCGATGGGGTTTGGGAACGATTTACTCATGGAGACAAACATGAAACCAAAAGTGTTTTTTAAAACCTTTGGGTGTCGCACAAATTTATTTGACACCCAAGTGATGATTGAAAATTTAAAAGATTTTGAACTTACACAAAATGAAGAAGAAGCCCATATCGTGATCATCAATTCTTGCACTGTGACAAATGGAGCAGATTCTGGTGTAAGACAATACCTCAATAAAATCCAAAAAAAAGGGAAAAAAATCTATTTTACAGGATGTGGTGTTGCCACAAAAGGCAAAGAAGTATATCCACAAGTTTCTGGAGTGTTTGCCCATGACCACAAAGAAAACATCAACACTCTTCTTAAAAATAAGACCAAATTCTTCCTCCCTACCCAAAACCAAACCCATATCGACCAAACCCTTGTGAGTGAGTTTGTAGGAAAAAGCAGAGCATTTATCAAAATCCAAGAAGGGTGTGATTTTACTTGTAGTTATTGCATCATTCCCTTCTCTAGAGGGAAGGCCCGAAGTCTTCCACAAGAAAGAATCCTTACTCAAATCCAAACTCTTGCACAAGAAGGAATCAAAGAAGTTGTTCTTACAGGCACAAATATGGGAAGCTATGGCAAGGACACACAAACTTCTGTCGCTAAACTCATCAAGCAGATTGCTAAGATTCCAAACATTAAACGCATCCGCTTAGGATCTCTTGAACCAAGCCAGATTGATGAGGAGTTTTTGGAACTTTTGGGGGAAGAGTTTTTAGAGCGCCATCTTCACATCGCACTTCAATATACCCACGATCGTATGCTTGAGATTATGAATCGACACAATCGCTTCAAAACAGACCTAGAGCTTTTTGAAAAAATCGCCTCAAAAGGCTTTGCCCTAGGAAGTGATTATATTGTGGGACATCCTGGAGAGAGTGAGGAGGTTTGGAATGAAGCTTATGAGAACCTAAAGCTTTTTCCTCTCACACATATCCACCCCTTTATCTATAGCCCAAGAAGTGGGACCCCATCAGCCTCAATGACTCCACGCATCAATGGAGATCAAGCCAAAAAACGCCTACACATGATCAACCAATTGATTGCTCAAAATAATTTTAACTTCCGTCAAAAATATGCCGAAGTTCCCCTAAAAGTCCTTATTGAAAACCAAAGAGATGAAACTTTCCAAGGCTTTGATCAATTTTTCAACAAAGTCAAAATCCAATCCTCTCAAAAACTTTCAGGATGGGTTGAGATTAATTCTTATACAATCACACAAGAACACAACTTTACTCAACTATAAGGAGTAATAGATGAAACCAAAAACAAAGCTTGTCATTGGTTTTTCTCTAGGAGTGATTTTTGTCGGCTTGATGGCATTTCTTTTTTTGAGAGATTATTCCAAAAACATCACACAAGAAGAGTTTAAGGCACTTTTATCCAATGCTTCAAAGTTTGAAGTTGATGATAACTATCTTTACTTTTGGAATCAAAACAAAGCATACAAACTCCTCAAAGATGAGCAAACTCTCTCACAAGTCAAAGAAAAATACCCCATTCAAACACGCTCTGATTGGCCCGCCTATTTTCTTGATTTTTTTTATGCCCTCATTGTATTGGGTATTGCTTTTGTAGGAGGATATTTCTTTTATAAAAAACTCAAAAAACCATCTTCTCTCCCCACCCAATCCATCAATCAACAACCCAAACAAGAAATAATCACCCCTTCTCAACCCAATCCAAGCATCACACTCAAATCTCTAGCAGGGATTGAGACGATCAAAACAGAACTTTTAGAAATCATCGATTATCTCAAGCATCCCCAAAAATACACCTCCTTGGGACTTAGAATGCCCAAGGGGATCTTGCTTGTTGGCCCACCTGGAGTAGGAAAAACAATGCTTGCCAAAGCTCTAGCCAACGAATCTGGAGTGCCTTTTTTCTATCAAAGTGGGAGTAGTTTCTCTCAGATCTTTGTAGGCAGTGGAGCAAAAAAAGTGCAAGAGCTTTTTGCTCAAGCCAAAGCATGCAAAAACGCTATTGTTTTTATTGATGAGATTGATTCTGTCGGAAAGGTGCGCGGAAATGGACGCAATGATGAGAGAGAATCAACCCTCAATCAGCTTCTAACAGAAATGGATGGTTTTCTTGATAGCTCCAATGTTATTGTGTTTGGAGCGACAAACAATCCAGAAGTTCTTGACCCCGCCTTATTGCGTAGCGGACGCTTTGATCGCAAAATCTATATCGATCTTCCCTCATTGCAAGAAAGAATCGATATCTTCAAGCTCTATCTTTCAAACAAATCCCTTGATTTTTCTATTGATGAATTTGCCAAAGAATGCGCAGGGTTTAGTGGTGCAATGATAGAAAATCTCATCAATGAAGCAGGCCTCTTGATGCTAAGAGATAAACGCTCCAATCTAACACAAAAAGATTTCAAAGAAGCCAAACAAGCTCTAATGCTATCTCTTAAAAAATTTCCTACCCTTAATAATTCTCAACGCGAAATTCTTGCCCTCTATCAAAGCTCTAAAGCACTCTATGCACACACACATCAGATTCCATTTGAAAAAATCTCATTATGGGATGAGGAAAGCATTTATTACTTTGAAGACTTTATGAACAAAACTCAAATTCTCCGCCGTTTGGCTTTTTATCTTTGTGGAAATGAGACACTCAAGTTTCTTACAAAAGAGCCATACACTTGTGCAAAAGACGATTTAAATAAAGCCAAAATAATCGCAAAAGAGATTTTAGAACAATATGGAATGGGAGATAACCTCTTTGCTCTAGATCCTCTTCCACTTATCATTCAAGCCCAACAAGAACTCTTGATCTTCATTCAAAATCATCATCAGCACGTTAAAACTCTCGCAGATACAATGCTAGAAAAAGAAAGCCTAACTCCTCTAGATTGCGATGAAATTTTTTAGTGGTTTTTGTTTCCAAAATGAAGAGGAGCTCTTTGCTCCTTTTGCACAAATTGATCAACTCTACACCATAAGTGGTTTTAGCTATGGAGCGATCAAAGCCTTTCAAGCTTCTATCCAAGCAATCCAATCCCATCAAAGAATCCAAACCCTCAACCTCTTCTCCCCCGCTTTTTTCCAAACCCAAAAACCAAGCTTTATCAAAGTGCAAATCTTAGGCTTTCGCAAAGACCCTCAACGCTATCGACAAAACTTTCTATCTCTATGTGGCTCTCCACCTCAAAAATATTTCAAAGAAGGATGTTTAGAAGAATTAGAAGAATTACTGCATTTTCAATGGAAAGAAGAAGAATTGAGATATCTCAATGAAAATGGAGTAAAAATCAGAGTCTTTTTGGGAGAAAAGGATTCTATCATCCCCGCCAAAGAGGCATGCGATTTTTTCTCCCCTTTTGGAAATGTTTTTCTTTATAAAAATCTCAATCACTGTTTGCAATGCGATCATCTTTGACCGCACTATAGGCAAACTTAACATAAACACTCAGCCCTAGCAGCAAGAGAGCCACCCCTCCAGTCAAATACAATGTATAGCGAATCATCTCTGGTTCAATAATGCTAAATTTAAATACAAGCATCAATGCCTCAATAGCCAAAGCAATAATAATAGATCCCAAAAAGCGAATCATAGTTTTGTGGATTGCATAATGACTCTGCCCCTTATCACGCCCCAAAACCTCTTCTTCAAAAATTGCTTTGACCAAATCTACGATTGCCAAAGACAAAGTCAGCAAAATCGTTGCTTCAAACACCTCCTTAATATCGAGTCGATTAAAATGCACAACCGCATGCCAAAAGCTATAAACTCCACGTACAAAAAGCAAGATACTGACCAAAAAAAGCATCGCTGATAAGCCTGTATAAGCGATATTAGATGTTCTTGAGAAGAAATCATATAGCTTAGTTGGAGCACCAATTGCCAAAGCCTCTTTGAGCTCAAGATCAATGCAAGCGATATATTGGAGCTGATTATTTTGATCATAGATTGGATAGCTCGCCGTTACGACAAGTTTCCCACCATTCTTGCTAGGATATGGATCAGTCAAGATACAACGCCCCTCTTTTTTGCACTCATAAAAATAAGCACGATCAGAGTAATTAGGAATCTGATCTTTACTCAAATCACAACTCTCTTGTTTGAGCTTTCTGACTTGATTTCCTTGTGCATCAAGAATATAAATCGCATCAAAAATTTGAATTTCTAGAGCGATCTTTTCAAGACCTTGAGTGATTCGCTCTACAGATGGAGAAATCAAGGGGTTTTTAATATAGCGAGAAAAAAGATAGCACATATAAGCACGCACTTCATAGCGGATATTAGAATATTTGATAATGTCCTTAGATAGCAATTCACTCCTCCTTTTTAAAAAATCAGAAGTGTAGCCAATGTTGTCAAAATTTTTGTATCACTCAATATAACCAAAATAAAAACATATTAATAAAATTAATATTTTTTTATTTTTTTCTAATTTTTATTAATTTTTTGGTAGAATTCCATCTGTTTTTAAAAGATAAACATTCCCTTGAGAGTTTCGGAGAAATCCGAAACTCTCATAGAGTGTTTTTCATAAGTGTGTTTCCTAAATAATCAAAAGAGGGGGGGGGGAGAACACAAAGATTTCATAGAGTCTCTCCCAAGAGACTCTAAAAATCTTTTTCTATCCCTCCAAAAAGAAAAAGTTTCGTGCCTATCTCCCTCTTTTGAGGGAGCTTTTATATCTCTTTTGTTGTGTTATGTTTCCAAAAGTTCCCCCAGAGTGGATAAATACCAAATCTCTCTCCTCAAATTTTTTTACATTACCCAAGATATTTATCCACAATGGACAATCATAGAGCAAATCAAACTCAACCCCTACTTTCAACCACTCTTGATAGATATTCCGAATCTCTTGATGAGGCTTTCCAAAAGGTGTATAAAACACAGTTTCCAAAATATTTGGCCTTTTAGAATAAGGAGAAAAATATCTTTGGAGTTGCTCCATTTTCCCAGCCCCCAAAGCCGTATAAACATCTAAATCATATTGAGCTAGTGCCAAGGATGCTGTGCCAATACCACTTGAGTAAAAAAATACAGGATGATGCAAATGGCAAGTTTGCATTTTAAGCTCATCTGATAAGATTCTCATCCCCTTCATTGCCAGCTCCACACTCCCACCCTGAGGGATAAACACACTTTCTAAATTTTGATCATGATATGAAAGCGCTTCTTCTTGAGGAAAGGAAGTTTGCACAAAACGCACTCTTTTTGTATTTTGTGCAAAAGCAAAGTTTCCTTTCATCTCTTGAATAAGAGCCTCTGAAAATGGGGGAGTAAAATAAATCAGCGTGCAATCTTTTATCTCGCAAAGCGCTGATAAACTCATCAAAGCATTACTTTGATTGCCTCCATAACTGATAAGAATCTTGCCCTGAAGATTTTGAGCAAGCAGAGAAAAAAATTTCCTAGCCTTGTTTCCACTAAAATATGGATGAAGTAAATCATCACGTTTGATATAAATCTCTCGCCCCAAGAATCTTTTCTTCTCTAAAGGTGTAGCAATATAACTCAACACGAGCCCCCTCCTCAACTTTTCACACAAAATTCCTAAAGCTTACACAAATCTACAATCTAAAGGATTCCGCATTAATCTTCCCAACACAAACAAGCCTTCTGCAGCAAAGCCCAACTCTTGCATTCTCTTATCATCTTTTAATCTTTTAATGTTTCATCTCAAAAAACGCCCTATCCCCTTATTTCCCCAAACAAAACTCACCAAACATCTTATCTAGCAATTCAGCACTTTCATAGGGTTGAGTAATCGCCCCGATAGAGCAAATCGCATCTTTGAGATTATAAGAAAAGAGCTCTAGCACTCCATTTGCAAGCTCAAGCTTTGCCTGTCTTAAAGACTCAATAGAATCTTGGACACTTTTGATTTGATTGGCACTTGAAAGCATCACATCATCACTTTCTTCTTCATTCAAAACCTTCTCCAATGCCTCCAAAACAGAATCGATCTCTTTTTCTTTGGCACTTAAAGCGATGGGAGAAAACTCTTTGAGTTGATCTTGATCGATCTGTCTGGGCAAATCATTTTTATTAAGCAATACAATGATTTTCTTGTCTTTCTCCTCTCTAAGTAGATTCAAAATCTCCTCATCTTCCTTCTCCCATTCTCTTGAAGCATCAAAAAGCGCCAAAATCACATCACTTTCTCTCATAGCTTCCTTGCTTCTTTCAATCCCAATTTGCTCAATTCTATCTTTTGATTCTCTAATGCCTGCAGTATCAATGATTTTGACATACACCCCAGCGATATGAAAGCTCTCCTCAATCCTATCTCGCGTCGTCCCTGCCACATCACTCACAATCGCCCTTTCCTGCATCAAGAATGCATTGAGCAATGAACTTTTTCCAACATTGGGCTTCCCCACAATACTCAGCCTAAACCCCTCCAAGATTCCATTTCTTGCAATAGAGTGCTTCAAAATCTTTTCTAATCGCCCCAAAACTAGATCAATTTTTTGCATCAGCTTCTCAATCAAATCCTGAGGCAAATCTTCATCACTATAATCAATCATCACCTCACTATAAGCCAAAGCTTCATACAAAAGATCACGCGCATTCTGGACAAATTCACTCAACTCTCCACATAAATGGCGTGCAAGAGTTTTTTGAGCCTTGAGGCTTTTGGCTTCAATCATTTGAGCAATCGCTTGAGCTTGTGAAAGATCAATCCGACCATTTAAAAAAGCTCTTTTTGTAAACTCTCCATTTTGGGCCAACCTTGCTCCATGCTCCAAGGTTAGATCCAAGATCCTGCGTGCAATCACACTTCCACCATGACACTGGATCTCACAAACATCTTCGCGCGTATAACTATGAGGAGCTTTAAAATAAATCACAATCACTTCATCAAGCACATCGCCTGCATCATAAACACGACAAAGTGTGGCATAACGGGGTGAAAAAGTTTCTTTTTGTGTGAGCTTTTGTGTGATCTGAAGGGCATCTTTCCCACTCAATCTCACCACAGCCATTGCCCCTCCCCCCAAGGGAGTAGAAATTGCAGAAATAGTAGAATTATCTGAAATCATTCACAACAATCACACTTTCATTCTCTGAAATTTGCTTCATCACAATATATTTATCAGGAATTGTTTCCCTAAAACGCTTAAGGGCGATGCTTGCACTTAGAGAATCAAATGCTTGAGTTTGGAAAAAAGTCCTTGAAATGATTTTGTCATAATACTCTTCAAGATACTCTTCCACTTTTTTTTCTTTATTTTTCAAAAAATCCGCAATTTCAAGACGCAGATTCATTCCATACTCTTTTTTGATCCAAGCCGATAGTAGATGATAAATAGCGTGATAGCGGTAACCCTTCTCTCCGATCAGCAACCCACAATCAACCCCATTAAATTCAACAAAAACAAATTCTCTTCCATGTACTTTTGCTTTAATCTGATCAATCTCATAGGGCAAGTGACTGAAAAGCTCTTTAATTTCTCGAGCAATTTGATCGCCAATATCTTGAGCGGAGGGCTTATCTTGAAAAAAATTATTTTGAATCTGAGAGTAGCTATCTTGACCTCCATTTGAAGATTTTTTCTGCGCCAAGATAATCGCATCTCTTTTTAAAAAACCCAAAATACCTCTCCTTGGGGATAAAACAACCTCATACTCCAATTCATTGGGAGCACAGGAGAATTCACACAAGGCTTGATGCAAAGCTTCTTGGATTGAAGAACCTACAAATTTCTTCATTGCTTTGCCTCTTTTTGTTTTGCAACAATTTTATTAATCAAGATTTGTTGGAAAATAGAAATCACATTATTAACACTCCAATACAAAACAAGTCCTGCTGGGAATGGGAAAATAATAAAGAAGAAAGTAAAGAAAAGCGGAAGCATCTTAAAGACTTTTTCTTGCATTGGGTCTGTGAAATTAGATGGGGTTAGAATCTGAGAAATATACATCGTAACCCCCATAATCACAGGAAGCACATAATAAGGATCAATTGCAGAAAGATCAATGATCCACAAAATCCAAGGCGCAGACTTAAGTTCTACTGCACAATAAAGCACTTTATAGATTGCAAAGAAAACAGGAATCTGAAGCAAAAGTGGCAAGCATCCTCCTAGTGGATTGGCCCCGTGCTTTCGATAAAGATCCATCATATGCTTTTGCATCTTTTGAGGATCGCTTTTGTATTTTGCTTGGATTTCTTTCATTTCTGGAGCTAACTCTTTGAGTTTTTGCATCCCCATCATTCCCTTATAGCTCAAAGGGAAAAGCACCAAACGCACAATAATTGTCAAAAGCACAATAGCCCAACCCCAATTTCCACAAAACTCATAAATCATTTCCAAAAGCAAAAACAAAGGTTTAGCAAAAAAAGTAATCAACCCATATTCAACCACATCACCCAATGGAGCATATAAAGCTTTAAGCTCTTGGTAGTTCTTTGCTCCGATATACCCCTCTAACTTCGCATTCCCCTTAAGGTGAGCAAAAGCGATAGGATTTTTAGCCTCAATCTTGCCATCTACAACAACCTCTAAGGTGTTTTGGCGATCAAATAAAACACTTGCAAAGTAGCGATCAACACTTGCAAAAAAGACTGAAGAGCTATACTTTTGAATCCCCTCTATATCTCCCTCTTCAAGATTCTCAAGTCTTCCATTTTTATCCGAAATAATTGTTCCTAAGAAGGCATATCGATCAGAATCAGCTATGGGTCTTGCACCATTGGTAAGAAAAAATTCTTGATTTGAATCGCTTGTCTGTATCTCAAGCGTATAGCTCAAATCTGGCTTAATGGTCAAAATCTTTTTGATAATAAAATCACCCAATGTTTGAGTCAAAACAACCTCAAGGGGTTGATCTTCTAGTTTAAATACCTTTTGATTTGCCACATAGGGCGTATTGAAAGCTTTTTGATTTAAAGATGAATCTGCAAAGCGTATTTCAAGAGGACGAATTGATTTTTCATCCAATAAAGGCAAAGATATTTTTGTCTCTTCCTTTTGTTTGTGTCCAAATATTTTTGCAAAAATACTTTCTTGAGGCTGAGAGATAAATTTTTGATCTTTAAGGAAAACCTGTCGGATACGCCCCAAAGTATCAATTTCTAGATCAAAATCTTTCGCCTCAATTCTTGCAAGAATCTCTTCACTATCAACCTGCTTTGATTGCGCTACATTGGATCCAGAAAGATTGGGGGCAGATTTTTCTTGTTGGGTTTGTTGTATTTGATTTTCTTGTTGTGGCTTTTGAGGAAAAAAGTAAGTATAAACACTTAAAAAAACAAGCGTCAAAACTCCAGCAAAAAGTATTTTTGAAAATGAAAAAACATTTTGATTTTGCGGTTGCATTGCTAATCCTTCAATAAAATATATGCCCACAAATAAATTGGCTTTGTAATACAAAAAGGTATTTTGATGCCCTGCTTAGGAACTATCCAGTAAGAACATCGCACAATACGATACTCTAACCCTGAGATTTTCACTCGCACCAAAGGATAGTCATACCCTCCTTTTACCCATGGGTTGCACTTCAAAACTCTAATTATAGAAAAAATTACAGCATAAAGCGGATGAGTTAATCGAAAAAGCATTAGGGAGTAACTTGAACAACTAGGATAAAAACGACAGCTTGGACGCTTGAGTGGCGAAACATATCGACGATAAAATTCAATCATCAAAATAAATAACTGTCTCACCATTAAGCACAACTTTTATTTAAAATTTTCAACATTTCTTCCTGAATCAATGCATATTCCATAGATTGAAAGTCTTTGGCGACAAAAATCATTGCCCTCCCCTCAAGCAATGATTCATAATTGCGACAAAAAGCGCGAAACCATCTCTTGATTTTATTGCGTACTGGGGCATTTCCAACCTTTTTTGAAACACTCAGCCCAAAATAAAAATTTTGCTTTTGAGAAATAAAATGAGAAAGCGCTGATCTTTCTTTAAAGGAAAGTCGACGCTCTCCTAGGGAAGAATGTGAAAATAATAAGATATATACACGAAAGCACCCCCTATCGTATCTTTTGCCGTTTTTATATACAAGATCAAACTCTGCTTTGTTCTTTAGGGTTTTCATCAAAACTTACACAGAGAGTCTCTTTCTTCCTTTCGCTCTTCTTGCATTGATCACTTTGCGACCATTCTTTGTTTTCATTCTAACACGAAACCCATGCGTTCTTTTGCGTGGAGTATTGTGAGGTTGATAAGTCCTTTTCATTCTAGATCCTTTACAGATTACTTAAATTACAAAAGTGTAATTATGCCTTTGTTTTGGGAGATTTTTTCATTTTTCTTGCACCAAAATATAGACATTATTCATTTTATTTTTTTGGAACATCTGCATAACTTGAACAAATGCATCAAATTGACTTTTACGATCACCTTTAAGAATAATATGTGTTTTTTTATCCATACTTGCTATGCGTGCGCTAAGAGTCGAAAAGCTCACAAGCTCATCACCCAAAAAAAACTTTCCATTTTTATCAATTGAGACAATCACCTCTTTTTGATCAATCTCTTTGTTCCCTTGTCCTTCTTCTTGAGATTGAGGAATATCAATAGGGACTTTGGAAGTATTGATAAAAGTTGCTGAAGTCAAAACAATCACAAGCAAAACAAGCATAATATCGATAAATGGAACAAGATTCATAGAATCCATTTTTTTCATCTTAATCTCCAAGGGGTTTGTGTTCGATGTCCCATTTTGTCAAAATCACTTCAGCCTTTCGCACAAGAAGATTATAAGACACGATTGAAGGGATAGCAACAAGCAATCCAGCAGCGGTTGCTTTAAGCGCCAAAGATAATCCGACCATAATATTTTGAGTATCTGTACCACTTCCAAGCTCAGAGAAAGTCACCATGATTCCAGCAACAGTCCCCAAAAGACCAACATAGGGGGCATTTGATCCAATTGTTGCAATCAAGGTCAAGCGTTTATGTAAATCAATCTCCAAAAGTCTCTTATCTGCATAATCAGTCACTCTCATCGTTGCATAAAACCAAATTCGCTCCAAAGCAATACTCACCACAACAACACTCAAAAAAAGCAGAAATCCAAGCACTCCATAATCAATCATTTCTCGCATTTTCTTTCCTTACTTAATAATCTTTCAAAGCGCTTCGTGCTTCGCGATCTAAAATCCTTCTTTTTAAGGTTTCGCGTTTATCGTGCAGATTCTTTCCTTTTGCAAGAGCAATCTCAAGCTTTGCTCGATTGGATCGATTAAAATAAAGCATTAAAGGGACGATGGTTAATCCCTCTTGAGAAACCTTCCCAAAAAGCTTATCAATCTGTTTGCGATGCAAAAGCAATCTTCGCTCACGCCTTTCATTGGGCTTATAATAACTATGCGTAGTTTCAAGATAGGAAATATGCACATGAAACAAAAACGCTTCTCCTTTGATGATTTTAATAAAACTATCTTTAAGATTTGCGCGTCCAGCTCGAAGGGATTTTACCTCTGAACCCTTTAGCTCAATACCTGCTTCATACTTCTCCAAAATATGAAAATCAAACAAAGCTTTTTTGTTTTTAGCGACAACTTTCATCTCTCTTTTATTCCTTTGATTCTAAAAAAA
Source organism: Helicobacter kayseriensis (assembly GCF_021300655.1). Lineage (NCBI taxonomy): Bacteria > Pseudomonadati > Campylobacterota > Epsilonproteobacteria > Campylobacterales > Helicobacteraceae > Helicobacter > Helicobacter kayseriensis. Next base: position 53,165 of record NZ_JAJTNB010000005.1, on the reverse strand, counting down.
CTACTTCCACTCCCACTAAAAAACCATCCCTCCCCCAAATCTTGGGCAACCTCAAGAAGTTGAGGGTATATTTTGCATGCAGGAAGATAAAGATCATTGAGTTCTTCCAAACTATAGCGACACAATAAATCAATACTTGAAAGATTCAAAAAATCCAATTTGATCTGCAAAGGCAACGCACACTCATCAAAAGCTTGATACACTCCTTTGGTATCACACGCAAAGGGAGGAGTAAAAATTTCATAAACATAATGACTTGGTTCAACAAATTCCTGAATCACCTCTCCCACTCCACTCACATTTGCACTCTCATACCCACTGACAAAAAATGCAACATCTGATCCGACCTTGGACGCGATTTGCAACAAGTTTTCTTGTGAGATTCCTAGCCTTTTGCCCACTTCACGCAAGAACACTCCAGCATTGGCACTCCCTCCCCCAAGTCCAGCACCTTGAGGAATGTTTTTTAAAATCTCAACTCTTATCCCTTCTAATTCTTCTGCATATTGAGGAAAAGCCATCCTTAAAGCCTCTTTGGCCTTAAAAACAAGATTTTTCTCTAAGGGAAAATCAAAATTCCCAACAATCTCAAACTGCTTAACCGCATCAAAAGAAATCTCCATCTCATCATAAAGATCTCCATATGCAAGAACAAAGCGTGAAAAAAGAGGATGCATCCCCTCCTTGAGAGGCAAAACATTTAAAAAAATATTAATTTTTGGGAAAACCTTCATGGCTTAAAATGCTTAGAAATATCTTCAAGTTGCCCCCCACTTGGGAGAATGAGAGCTTGCTTGTTTTGTTTGGCAACAGCTTCTTTGAGCTCAGATCGCAAAATCACTTTGTGAGGAGGGGCTTCAAAGCCAAGTTTGACGCTTCCCTTATCAATAGAAACAACCTTCACAACAATATCATCCCCAATGACAATACTCTCTTCTTCTCTTCGTGACAAAATCAGCATCTTGGCATCCTATTCAGTAAATATTGGGCTTCTTTTTTTTCATTAAATTCAATTATAGAAAAAAAATCTTTAAAAAGGATTAAATAGGGTTGATGCTTTTGGATCAAAAATTCATCAGGCAAACAAAACTTCTTTCCATAAAAAATCGTATCTTGAAAGCCTTCAAGAGTAAGTTTTGGAAGCTTTAAGGCCTCTAAAGCGTCAAGTTTTTTAATCGAATCCTTTAGCTCAATGGGTCCCTCTTGCACTCTTCTCAAATATGACAAACTCCCAATGCATCCTAAAGTATTAGCAATTATCTCTCCCAAAGATCGCACATAGCCCCCCTCACTCACACTTACAAAAAAAGAAATAAAAGGATGACAATAAGCAAGGAGCTTGAGATCAAAAACTTCCATTTTGCTTTGCTTGATCTCAAACTCTACCCCCTCTCTTGCAAGTTTATATGCTCTGATTCCATTGATATGCTTGGCACTAAATTTAGGCGGAATATAAGAAACATTTCCCTTCAATGTTTCCAAGACTTCCAAGATTCTCTCTTTGGAAAATTCTTGAACATCCTCGATTTTATCGATTTGTTCAATATCCAAACTTTGACTTTTTGCTCCTAGCCAAAGCGTGGCTTGATAAGATTTCCTACTCTTATCAAGATAGGGAAAAAGCCTCGTATAAGCCCCCACTCCAACAATCAAAAGCCCAGAAGCAAAGGGATCAAGCGTGCCAGAATATCCGCATTTTTTCCATCCATATTTTCTCTTCAAACGCATTAAAAAAGAATTTGAACTAATACCAATGGGTTTATCTACCCCAAAGAGTGCATTCATTCTCGCAACCCTAAGTTTTGAGTGCTGATAAAATCTATTTTTTTAAGAAAATCTTGAAATTTCTGCAGAGCTAAAAAGCGATGAGAAATGAGATTTTTTTCTTTGAGCTGATCCATTGTCACATCATATCCATTTGGCACAAAAAGTGGATCATAGCCAAAAGCTTGAGGATTTAAGGGTGCTTTGACCACCCTCCCCTCACACTCTCCTTGAAAGGTTTTTTGAATCTTTTGATTTCCCACCTTCCCACATACTGCAATCACACACACAAAAGAAGCCCTAGATTCTGTTATCCCCAATTCCTCCAAGCTTGCAAGAAGTTTGAGATTGTTATTTTCATCGGTATTAGATTGAAGAGGTGGAAGAAAATTTTTCTTTATAAGATCTTGAGCGCTTGCTTCAATAGAGGCAAATCTTGCACTATAAATAGATGGCATTCCCCCCAAAGCCTCAACACAGATTCCGCTATCATCAGCCAACACTAAAAAATCTTGTTGCATTTCTGTTTCTAAAAGCTCATAGATTTTCTCTGCCTTCAATAAGGCATTGTCTTCAAAACTTTCTCCATCCTCAACAATCTCTATCTCATCTAAAAAATCTCGATAGCTTCGCACATCAATATCACTCAAAATTGCTTGAATTTCTCTTATTTTTTTAACATTTGCACTTGAAAGAATAATTTGCATATTTTCTCCACTTTTAACACTCAAAACGCTACAATCGCGCGTCTTGATTTTAAAACCATATTTTATAAAAGGCAGAAGATGAATCTCTTTAAACTTGCTTTTCCCTTAACGCTTGTTTCTTCATTGCGTTTTTTTGGACTTTTTGTGGTCATGCCTGTTATTTCTGTTTATGCCCTTTCTCTTGGAGCCACCCCATTGATGGTTGGCCTTGCTGTTGGAGGTTATGCTCTGACACAAATCATCTTCCAAACTCCATTTGGAATCTTGGCAGATAAATTTGATAAACGCCTCATTATTGCCTTTGGTCTTATTATCTTTGCACTTGGATCACTGATTTGTGCTTATACAGACAATATCTATCTTTTAGTCATTGGAAGACTTTTGCAAGGTTGTGGCGCCATCTCTAGCGTGATGAGTGCGCTTCTTGCAGATCTTACACCAGAAGAAAAACGCACTCAGGCAATGGCCATTATGGGAGGAGGAATCTCCTTTGCATTTCTGCTTTCTATGCTCATTGGTCCATTTGTTGGAGGAAGTTATGGAGTTAAAACTCTCTTTTGGATTGCAACCTTTGCCTCCATCCTTGCACTCATTATCCTGCTTTTTAAAATTCCTAAAGGAGAAAAAATCCACTATGACTATCAGCAAGATCAAAATCGCTTTTTCTATCTCAAAGATCTCAATCTATGGATGATGTATATCAGTGCATTTTTACAAAAAGCTCTAGTCAATCTTGGCTTTGTCATCATTCCTCTTGTGCTATTTCAAGATTTTAATTTCAAAACAGATGAGTTGTGGAAATTCTATGCTCCAGCAGGAATCTTAGGAGTTTTTGCAATGGCACCTGCAAGCATCTTGGCTGAAAAATATGGACGATATAAAAGCATGATGATCACAGGAATCATCGCCTTTGGAATCTGCTTTGGATTATTTTGCGTATCAGACTATTACCAAACATTTTGGCTCTTTGTAGTGGGGATTATTGTCTTTTTTATTGGATTTGATATTCATGAGCCTATTATGCAATCTCTTGCAAGCAAATATCCAAAAGCCTCCCAAAGAGGTTCTGCTCTAGGCCTTTTGACAACCTTTGGTTTTCTTGGATCTTTTTTGGGGGCAGTTTTGGGAGGAATCCTTTATAACGCAATTGGCCTTTTTTATCTCTCTCTTTTTATTGGAGGTATATGTTTGCTTTGGATTCTTTCTCTTATCATATGTCTCAAAAATCCTCCCAAGCAAGAGATTCTCTTTCTTCCCCATAATAAGGGATCTCAGAATTTATCAAAACTTGAAGGAATTCTTGATTATTATCAAACACAAGATCAACTTATCATCAAATACAATCCAAATCTTATTCAAGAACAAATCATTAAGGAGCATCTCAAATGACTTATACAATCAGCAAAAAAATTCTTAGCACTGTTGGAAGAACAAATGCAGCTTATAATCTTATTGGGGAGGGGGATAAGGTGCTTTTGGGGCTTAGTGGAGGAAAAGATTCGATTCTATTGGCTTGTCTTTTAGAAAGAATGAAACGCCATGCGCCATTTGAATTTGACTATATTGCAGTCACCGTGCATTATGGTATAGGAGAAGATTTTTCATGGCTTGAAAAACTTTGTGCAGAGCAAGGTATCAATCACCAAGTTTATTACACAACGATTATGGATACCATTGTTGAAAAGCGTCGAGAGGGAAGCTCTTATTGCAGTTTCTGCTCTCGCATGCGTCGCGGAGCACTTTATAGTAAGGCCTTAGAACTTGGATGCAATAAGGTTGCCATCGCTCATCATCTCGATGATGCAGCTGAAAGCTTTTTTATGAATCTAACCTACAATGGCGCTTTGCGTAGTATGGCGCCTATTTATAAGGCTGAAAATGGTCTTTATGTGATTCGCCCCCTTATTCATGTCAGAGAGCGTCAAACTCGAGATTTTGTCCTTTCTCAAAATATTCCCACCACACCAGCTTGCACTTGCCCTGCACGCCGTCCAGGATCAGACAAGCCACCTATTGCTAGAGAAGCGACAAAACAATTCTTAGCAAGCCTAGAGGAGAAAAACCCAGAATTCTTCACCTCACTCAAAAATGCCTTTAGTAACCTCCATGCCAACAGCTTTGCAGATCCAAGATTTTTAGACTCCTAAAAATTATGCGCAGGAATCAAATCCCTGCCACCCTCCTCTCCAAACCAATAAGAAAGAATTCTTTTCTCTTCTAGCATATCTAGAGGGATGCGTTTGGAAATAAATTCTTGAGGAATAACACTTCTGTATTGAGAAAATGGAATCAAAGAAGTCTGATCTATATTTCTCCTTGCTTTCATTTGAGGAAAATGCCAAGTTACCAAAGGCGCTTGAATCGCACGAAAAGAAAAACCAATAGATAAAAATTCCCAAGTGTGAAAGATCTTGTTTCCATTTTGATTTTCAATGCTATGAATATGATCTACAAAGCTCAAATCTTGATTGAAAATCAGCCAGTGATCATCAACATCGCTAATAGGTGAGTTCTTTATAAGCAAAAGCCTTTTTCCCTCCAAATGAAGATTTATTCGGCAATAAAACACAACATCATTTTGATATTGGACAAGAGAAAAACTCTCTTTTAGTTTTTGGGCATCATAAATTTGATCTGCATCAATCTTAATAAGCCACTGATTTTTTGGAATAAGATTTAAAGCGAAGTTATAGTATTCATACATTTTATGCCTATCTTGTGCTTCCCTTTCCTTATCTGTATGAACATTTTGAAGCACTGCATAAGGATAGCGAACGCAAATAAAATCAGGATTTTTTGTACAAAAATTCAAAATAATCTGCTCGCTGTCATCCATACACTCATGATACACAATTACCCCTCTTTTGATTGCACCCAAAATAGAATCTAAACTTTTCTGAAGAGTCAAAAACTCATCTTTAACACGAATAAATGCCCAAGGATTTAGAGGACTCTGAAGATGATTTGGATCTTGCAATACTGCTTGATTAAGAGGAATTCCTACAAAATTAGGACCAAATTTTCTTTTTAAATATGCATAAATTTTTTTCAAGATTTTCAACTCCTTCTTGAAAGAATTGTACGCAAACAAAACAAGTTAGATCAATAATCTTCACACTTCATCGATTCTAATACCCCCTCCCCCTATTTTAATTCTTATTTTGGAGGAAGCAAGCTTTTATCAAGCTGAGGGCGTCTTCTTGAAGTGTTTGATTGCGGATATTGAGTTGACAAATAAGTCAAAATAATATCTTCAGTTTGAGGATCAAATTCCCAAAGTCCTTGGGTATCTTGCATCCACCGAATCGTTGTCAACCACTCATCGCGATTAAGCTTAGATTGAATAATAAAATTTGCAGAATGACATACTGTGCAGTTTGCTTTTACTTCTTCCAATCCTTTTGCCACCTTTAATCCTGTTTCTTTGTCAATCTCTGTCCCCCAAAGAGAAAGACAAGCCACAAAAGCCAAAACTACTTTTTTCATCACAAATCCTTAGATAACACGCACAGCGATTCTATGGCAGGCATTGTTAAGATAACCTCTTGGATTCCATTGTGGGAGAACCATAGGTTGAGATTTTCCTGCATCATCAACAGCTCTCGCCCATACCTCATAATATCCCTCTTGTGGGAATTTCACACTTGCACTCCACTCTTGCCATGCAAGACGATTAAGAGGTTTTTTGAGCTTTGCTTTTTGCCAAGTTGCCCCAAAATCAATACTGACATACATTTCTTTTACGCTTCTATCTCCAGCCCAAGCCTTTCCTCTAAGATCAAGTTGCTTATTCAATGGAGTCTTAATTCCAGAAATTGGATGGGTAATAATTGACTTAACAACCATTGATTCCATAATACACATATCTTCATCGGGCACTTTTTCACCTGGAGCAACAGGCTTGCAAGGAATACGATAAGATTGACCATTCATTTTGACACCATCATGAACTTTATTTCTCACAACAATTTTTTTAAGCCATTTTCCAGATACCGAAGCTGGCCATCCTCCAATGACAAGTCTCAATGGATATCCATTCATATAAGGAATGTCTTGCCCCTCATAAGACCAAGCAATCAAAGTTTCATCTTCCAAAGCCTTCTTCATTGGAACACCGCGAGAAATAACTTCTTTGCTTTCATCTCCATCAAGTCGTTTATCTGCTCCATAAAAACCAATATATTGCGCATCTTTCTTGATTCCACAATATTCAAGAACATCTCTCAGCCTTACACCTGTCCATCTTCCACATCCCACTGCCCCTAATTGCCATTGATTTCCTTTTGTTGCTGGAACAACCTCTGCACGGCTATTTCCTCCACATTCAATCACTAAAGCATAAGTATAAGTTTTGAATTTTTTCTTAAGATCCTCAATACTGAAACTTTGAGGCTTTTGGCAAGATTCTCCACTGATTTCAAGCTTCCAAGTTTTAGGATCAATATCTTTAAGCTCTGGGGGATTTCCATTGTTACGGATGAAGAAATATTTTGGCTCTGTAAATGGACTATCTAAAAATTGTGGTGGAGTCTCAGCATTGACTGGACGATCATTTAAATAAATCAAACCATCTTTTCCTTCTACACTAAAAGGCTGATCGCTATTAGCCAATAATGCTGGAATCAATCCTCCTGGCATATTTTGCGCAAAAGGGATATTTGCTCCCACTATAGAAGCCATTGTCAAAAGAGAGGTTTTTTTAAGAAATCCTCTACGACTTACAGGATCGACTTCTCGTCCAAAAATATCTAGATCTGCCTTTTGAGGGTCTTGAGCATAAACCTCATGAATTCCTTTTTTCATCGCATTCTCCTTTATTTGAAGGTTTTGTATCATTTTGAGCTACAAACAGTTACTTTTTAGAAGATGAAAGAAACAATATCTTTTATCTTGTAAAAGATAATTTTACTTTAAAATTAGAATCAAAATAAACAAAAATTTTACTTTCTAGAGATTTTTTATCAGGAATAAAATGAAATTTTCATAATAAAATTTTAGATTCTCAATTTTGGTCTATAAGGATGTTTAATGCAAACAAAAGTAATGCGTGAAATTACTTTTCGCGGTCTTTTATTAGGAGTTCTTATTACACTTATTTTTACAACAGCCAATCTTTACTTGGGTTTAAAAGTTGGTTTGACTTTTGCCTCATCAATTCCTGCTGCGGTTCTTTCAATGGCATTTTTTAAACTTTTAGGAAAAAATAGCATTCTAGAAAACAATATCGTTCAAACTCAAGTTTCGGCCGCTGGAACTCTTTCGGCAGTTGTTTTTATTATCCCCTCTTTATTTCTTGTGGGTTATTGGAGCGGATTTGACTTTTGGCAAACCTTTCTTGTTTGCGCAGGAGGTGGAATCTTGGGTGTTTTATTTACAATTCCCTTTAGAATCGAACTTGTTGAAAAAAATAAACTTCCCTATCCCGAAGGAAGGGCCGCTGCAGAAGTCCTTAAACTTGGAGAAAATAAAGAAAGTGGAATGAAAGAAATGCTTCTTGGGGCTTCTCTCTCTTCGTTTTCTATCTTACTTTCTCAAGGATTTCGCCTTACATCTGATGGGTTTGGATATTTTTTCAATATTGGCAAGGCAATCTTTCAAATTCCCGTAGGTTTTTCTCTAGCTCTTGTTGGGGCCGGATGGCTTGTAGGTTTAAATGTAGGGAGTGCCATTTTGCTAGGAATTTTTTTAGCTTGGGGGGTCTTAGTCCCTCTACTTGGCTCTCAAAGCAATGAAATGCTCACAAATGCTCAACTCCTTTTAAACTCTTCTGCTCTCCCTACCACACTTGAAGAGCTTGGCACTCAAATTTGGAGAGATCAAGTGCGCTTTATCGGAGTGGGTGTAATTGGAATCTCAGCCATCTGGACACTTCTAACAATGCTTAAACCCACTTTTACTGGACTTAAAAACTCATTTTCTATCCAAGCTCATGCCCCGCAAGATCTTCCCTTGAAATGGATGGCTATAATCTTTTTATCCACTACCCTTATTCTTATTGGTGTTTTTTACCAGTTTGTTTTCTCAACTTCTTTTTCTCCTATAGTGGGTTGGAGTTTAGCACTTACAATGTGTTTAAGTTCGATTCTAATCGGCTTCTTAATGTCTGCTACTTGTGGCTATATGGCTGGCTTGGTTGGATCTTCATCAAGTCCAATTTCTGGAATTGGAATCATTGGCGTCATCCTGCTCTCTTTGATTGTTTTGGGAGTTGCAAAAGTCTTTTCTCTTGAGGTTTTTGGAGACAACGCTAAATTTTTTATCGCTCTTGCACTTTTTTCGACCTCAACAGTCATCGCAATCTCTACAATTGCCAATGACAATCTTCAAGATCTCAAAACAGGTCAGCTTGTGGGGGCCACGCCTTGGAAGCAAGAATTTATCCTTATGATTGGGTGCATTGTAGGGGCATCAGTAATTGGTCCTGTTATGAATCTCTTGTATGAAGCTTATGGTTTTGTGGGACATCTTCCTAGAGAAGGAATGAGCGAATCTAATGCTCTCAGCGCCCCTCAAGCACTCCTTATGAGCTCTATTGCTGAGGGAATCTTCAAAAGCACGCTTGATTGGCTTCATATTGCACTAGGAGCTATCTTGGGAATATTTCTCATTACAATAAATTTTCTACTTCAAAAAAGAAAATTTTCACTTCCTCCTCTTGCAATTGGAATGGGAATCTATCTTCCACCCATTGTCACCATTCCTATATTTTTTGGGGCTCTATTGGCTCATTTTATGCAAAAAAATATCCCTCAAGACAAACAACAAACCTTTAAACGCAGAGGGATTCTCCTCTCTTCTGGTCTTATTGTAGGAGAAAGCCTTATGGGGATGGTTTTGGCAGGAGCCATTGTGATTTCTATTGGGAATGGTGGAGATGGAAACTTATTTGATTTCAATTTTCTCACTCAAGGAATGACAGAAATCTTAGGATTTGCTTTCTTTGTTTTTGCCCTATTTTTTATATATAGAACCCTCAAACATTTCAAACAATAAGGAAAAATTATGGAAGAACTCAACACGATACAAAAAGCCTTTTCAGATCTTGTGTTTTACCACGCATTCTTTGGTGCTTTTTTTGCTTTCCCCTTTGTGCTCAATCTCTATACACTTTACACTTACAAAAATTTCCCCTCACTTAACAAAAGAATCTGGTATGCAATGCCCCTTATTTTCTTTCTCTTGAGCGTCTCTCTTTTGAGTGGAATCAATGTCTTAATCACCCAAAAATATCTCTCAATGGTTGCTTTTGCTATGTGTGGATATTGGCTTTTTGTTTTTATAGGTGAAATATTTAGGATAAGAATCCTCAAGGTTGCAAGACGAACTAGCCAAGAAGCCATGCTTAGATATGTTCGATTCTGCAAAATTCTTTACCTATTAGACTTAGTTGGATTTATTCTTATCTTTTTTTGGAGCAAGTAATGCAGTTCATTTATCACCAACAAGCAGGAGATGCACAACTTATCATCAAAGATGAAACCTATCAGCATCTTTATAAGTCTAGACGCACCAAACAAGCTCAACTTCTTTATTTTCGGAATCTTCAAGATGACATGCTCTACCAATATAGACAAATTCATATTGATCGAAAAAGTGCAACACTTTCTCTTGAAACAAAAACTCATTCTCCAAATAAACCAAAATCCCCCTCACATCTTATTCTTGGAATCATTGATTCAAGAAACCTCCAAAAAGCCCTACCCTTTCTCAATGAGCTTGGAGTAGGTAAACTCACATTGTTTTATGCAGATTATTCACAAAAAAATGAAAAAATAGATCTTCAAAAACTTGAAAAAATCCTAATCAACTCCTCGCAACAATGCGGGAGAAGTGATTTTGTCAAGATTGAATGTCTGACAAATCTTGAACATGTTTTATCAACCTATGAAAATCTTGCCATTTTTGACTTTGGAGGAGAAAAAATAAAATCTTCTCTTGATGTTCCTATCATTATCGGTCCAGAAGGTGGCTTTAGCCCAAGCGAAAGAGAAAAACTGCAAAACTTCCCTACTTTTTCAACAAAAGAAAACTTGATCTTGAAATCTGAAAGTGCATGCATATACATCGCAAGCTTAATGCAGGTATTCTAAAAACATAGGGGATAAAATAAAAAATAAGAAGATGGTGTCAAGGGGGGGACTTGAACCCCCGACCTCCGGCTTATGAGACCAGCGCTCTAAACCAGCTGAGCTACCCTGACATAAAGGCGGGATTTTATAGCAAAAAACTCAAAAAGTCAATGCAAAAATTAGATTTTCTCTCTTTTTCATTTTAACACCAACACAATCATCTACTTTTTAACAGAATTGCTATAATCACAGATTTTATACAATCCAAAATACTCAAGGATTAAAATGAATCGACAAACACGATATATCTTCGTCACAGGTGGTGTATTAAGCTCTCTTGGAAAAGGGATCACTTCCTCATCTATTGCTACACTTCTTAAGCATTCTGGCTTTGAGGTTTCAATTCTTAAAATTGATCCTTACATCAATCTTGATCCTGGGACAATGAGTCCGCTAGAGCATGGTGAGGTTTTTGTCACTCAAGATGGTGCTGAAACAGATTTAGATATTGGACATTATGAGCGTTTTCTTAACAAAAGCTTAGAGAAGAAAAATAATTTCACAACAGGGCAGGTTTATCAATCCGTCATCGAAAAAGAAAGAAAAGGAGAATATTTAGGAAAAACTGTCCAAATTGTTCCTCACATTGTCGATGAAATCAAACAGCGTATTCGCAATGTAGGAGAGGGGAATGATTTTTTGGTTGTGGAGCTTGGTGGGACAGTAGGAGATATGGAGGGAATGCCCTATCTTGAAGCAATCAGAGAAATGAAACATGAGCTTGGCAATGAGTATATGCTAAGCATCCATGTTACACTTGTTCCTTATATCAAAACAGCAGAAGAGCTCAAAACAAAGCCAACACAACACTCCGTCCAAGAATTGCGACGCATTGGAATTCAACCCCAAATCATTGTTGCACGTAGCGAAAAACCCCTCACTCAAGATCTAAAAAGAAAAATTGCTCTAAGTTGCGATGTGGCTGATGATAGTGTGATTGTCGCACAAGATGCACAAAGCATCTATCAAGTCCCACTCAACTTTCTTAAAGAAGACATCCTCACTCCCATTGCACGCAATTTTTCCCTTCCTCCATTTAAGCCCAATATGCAAGAATGGGATTTGCTCGTCCAAAGAATCATTGCTCCACAAAAAAATGTCACAATTGGATTTGTTGGAAAATATTTAAGTCTAAAAGAATCCTACAAATCCCTTACTGAAGCTCTTATCCATGCTGGAGCAAATCTTGATACAAAAGTGCAAATTGAATGGATTGATAGCGAAAGCCTTGATCAATCCAATCTCTCTATCCTTGAGAATCTAGATGGGATCTTAATCCCTGGAGGGTTTGGAGAAAGAGGAGTAGAAGGAAAAATCAAAGCAATACAATATGCTAGAGAGAATCAAATCCCATTTTTGGGAATCTGCCTAGGAATGCAACTCTCCATCATTGAATTTGCCCGAAATGTTTTAGGAATCCAAAATGCCACCTCAAGTGAGTTTGATCCACACTCTTCCTCAGCATTGATTTATATGATTGAAGATTTTATTGATCAAGAAGGATGCAAGCAAATTCGCACTCACACTTCTCCACTTGGCGGAACAATGCGACTTGGAGAATATGATTGTAAGCTCAAACAAGATTCAAAACTCAAACAAGCATACAAAAACCTTGAAGTTGCCAAAGAGCGTCATCGCCATCGCTATGAAGCCAATCCTCAATATCGCACAGATTTAGAAAAAGCTGGAATGATTATCAGTGGAGAAAGCGATGGGTTGATTGAGGCAATTGAGCTCAAAGATCATCCATGGTTTGTCGCTGTGCAATTTCACCCAGAATTTACCTCAAGATTACAAAATCCCAATCCAATTATCCTAGAATTTGTCCATCAAGCCCTAAAACATAAATGCTGACTTTAGAGACAATCAAAGCTAAACTTGCAAAACGCTTTGAGGGAGATACAATCTCCTCACTTTGCCACATCCCTCACCCCTTTGAACTTCAAAACACCCAAGAAGGGGCATCTTTGGTCTTTCAAGCAATGCAACGCAAACAACACATTCTTATCGTCGGAGATTATGATGCAGATGGAATTCTCTCTACTGCAATTATGGTGCATTTTTTTAGATTGATTGCATATCCTCATTTTTCCTATGTGATACCCAATCGCTTCAGTGATGGATATGGAATCTCTATTGCTATTTTGGAGCGCTTTCCGCAGGCTGATTTGATCATTACGGTAGATAATGGAATCACAGCCATTGAAGTAGCCCAATTTTGCAAAGAAAAAGGGAAAACTCTAATCATTACTGATCATCATACCCCCAAAGATATTCTTCCTCAAGCCCTCATCATCAACCCAAAAGTCAGTGGATTTGTCCAAGAGGATATTTGCGGTGCTTTGGTTGCTTGGTATTTTTGTGCTGCAATCAAAGTCTGTGCACAACTTGAGCTTAACCTCACACCACTTCTAGAGCTCGTAGGGATTGCATGCGTTTCAGATATGATGCCTCTTAAAAATCTCAATAGAACAATCCTTAAAAAATCACTTTCTCTCCTCAAAAATCCAAGTTTTGCATTTTCAATCTTTCTAAGCAAACACTATGCAGAAATCGATGAGGAATGTATTGCATTTTATATTGCCCCACTTTTAAACGCTTCTGGTCGTATGGCTCAAGCAGATATTGCACTCTCTTTTATTCTAAGTCAAACTCAAGAGGAAGCCCTCAGTCATTTTCAAACCCTAAAAGCACTCAATGCAGAGCGTAAAAAAATCCAAGAAGATACACTTATTCAAGTGAAAAATCATCTTGTGATTTCTTCACATTGTGTGCTTGCTTGCGGAGAGGATTGGCATGATGGGATTTTGGGAATCTTGGCTGGAAAACTTGTGCAAGACTATCAAAAAACCGCATTTGTTCTGACCTCCAAAGATGGAATCTATCAAGGGAGTGGTCGTGCATTTGGCAATACTCATCTAATTAAAAGCCTAGAATCTCTAAATATCCCTATTGAATTTGGGGGACATAAGGGTGCAATAGGTATCAAAATTGGCCCAAATGATATACAAACTTTTCTACAAAATTTCAAAGCCATTATTGAAGAAGATCAAGAAGAAGAACGCATCTTTGGAGAGCTCCCTCCCCATCTCCTCACAAACGATCTTCTCTCTCTTCTCAAATCATTTGCCCCCTATGGGGAAGGGAATCCAAAACCTCTTTTTACCCTTTCTCCTCTTCCTATACTCTCAAAAAAGCTCATTGGAAAAGAAAAAAATCACACACTTCTCACCCTACAATCCCCAACATCAAAACCCATCAAGGCTATTGCCTTTTTTTGCACAGAATTTGAAAGTAATTGTGATCCACTGACTTTTTATATCACTCAAGATTCTTTTAGCTCCTCCCCTATGCTTGTGGTTCAGACCTGATGCCCTTCATCACACAAACCTATCAAATCCATCAAACTCAAAAGGCTTTTTTATGGCTAATGCAAACATTGCAATGCACCCAAAAAGAGGCTCAAAAAATTCTTGATAAGGGTCGATTAAGACAAAATCAAATCCCTATTCACAAATCTCAAGACATCATAGGAGAAGTTCAGCTCACGCATTTCTTTCCCACTCCTCTTAAAATCCCAAAGATATTACAAACACCCCACTTTGTTATTTATGACAAACCACACAAACTCCTCACACACCCCAAGGGAACACATAATCACCCCAGTTTATGTGATGCACTCAAATTTGACTTTGGTCCTTCTGCAAACCCTGCTCATCGTCTAGATTATGAAACAGCGGGACTGCTTTTATGTTCGATTGATAAACACTATGAAGCTTCACTCAAACTACTTTTTGAACACAATCAGATTCAAAAAACCTATCTTGCAAGAGTGAGAGGGAAAATCACACATCAGCAATTAATCTCTGTCCCTATTCTCACTCCACTCAAAGGGGAAAAGTCTCAAAATCTTTCCATTCGTTCAAAAATTTCTCCCCACGGAAAAGATTCTCAAACCCTCATCATTCCTATCCAATACGATTCTGATAACAACACAACACTTTTGCGCATCAAGCCCCTTACTGGACGCACGCACCAAATCCGCTTGCACCTTTCTTTTATTGGCCACCCTATTCTTGGAGATCCCCTCTATGGGTGTCAAGATCAATATGCGCAAATGTATCTAGAAAAAGAGTTGAGTGATATGCAAAGAGAAGAATTTTTTGGATCATCTTTTTTACATCTCTGGGCTTATTCCCTAGAATTTAATTTCTTGGGAGAGAAGTATTGCCCCTTCTCTCTTCAGATTCAAGCGTGATAATTTGGAGCTTCTTTTGTAATATCTACATCATGCACATGAGATTCTCTAAGGCCAGCTGAAGTGATTTCAACAAACTCTGCCTTTTCCCAAAGTGTAGGAATGTCCTTACTTCCAAGATAACCCATTGAGCTTCTAAGCCCTCCAGCAAGTTGATGCACAATATCTGCAATCTTTCCACGATATGGAACGCGCCCTTCAATCCCTTCAGGAACAAGCTTATCTTGAGCTGTTCCCTCTTGAAAATAACGATCACTACTTCCTTTTGTCATTGCCCCAATGCTTCCCATTCCACGATAGCTCTTATATTGCCTTCCTTGATAGATCATCAAATCCCCTGGGCTTTCTTCTGTCCCTGCAAGAAGACTTCCGATCATAACACTTGAAGCACCCACAGCAAGAGCTTTTGCCACATCTCCAGAATACTTAATCCCTCCATCTGCAATAATTGGCACACCATATTTTTGCCCCACTTCAGCACACCCTGCAACAGCCGAAATCTGTGGCATCCCTACCCCTGCAATAATTCGCGTTGTACAAATACTGCCTGGCCCGATACCTACTTTCACAGCATCTGCTCCTGCTTGAATCAAATCCAATGTCGCTTGAGGTGTTACAACATTTCCTACAATCACATCAATTTGCATCTCTTTCTTAATTGCTTCCAATGTTGCAATGATGTTTTTGCTATGACCATGCGCACTATCAAGCACCAATACATCAGCTCCTGCCTCATGCAAAGCTTTTGCGCGATCTATCTGTCCCGCACCAATTGCTCCCCCCACACATAATCTTCCATGAAGATCCTTATTGGCATTGGGATAAGCAATCTTTTTTTGGATATCTTTGATTGTGATTAAGCCTTTTAGCACATTATTTTGATCAACAATTGGGAGTTTTTCGATTCTGTGTTCGTGCATTTTCACTTTGGCCTCATCAAGACTAATCCCCTCTTTTGCAGTAATCAATGGAGCTTTTGTCATCAATTCTGATACTTTCCTAGAAAGATCTGTTTCAAATCTCATATCACGATTTGTCAAAATGCCGATCAAAATCCCTTTTTCGTCAACAACAGGCACACCAGAGATTTTGTAATTATCTGTAATTTTCTTTGCATCCAAAAGTGTTGAATCAGCACGCAAAGAAATAGGGTCATTGATGATTCCGCTCTCACTTTTTTTGACCTTGCGAATATGCTCTACTTGAGAATCAATATCCATATTTTTATGAATGATCCCAATCCCTCCTAAACGAGCCATTGCAATAGCTGTGCGATATTCTGTCACAGTATCCATTGCCGCACTCACAAAGGGGATATTGAGCTTGATATTTTTACTTAGGGTGCTCTGAAGAGATACTTCTTTTGGAAGAATTTCAGAATAAGCAGGGATCAACAATACATCTTCAAAAGTCAAAGCTTTTTGCACAATCTTCATTTCATCTCCTTAAAACAATTTTCCAATTTTTTTCTCAAGTGCATAACCCGCATCCAAAATACTTTGTTCATCAAAAGCCTTTCCAATCAACTGCATTCCAATTGGAAGCCCCTCAGGATTTAGCCCCACAGGAAGAGAGAGGGCAGGCAATCCTGCAAGATTAACTGAAATGGTATAAATATCACTTAAATACATCTCTAAAGGAGAATGTGTGCTGTTAAATTTAGGAGCAACGCTAGGTGCGATAGGACACAAAATCATATCAGAATCAGCAAAAATCGCATCATACTCGGCCTTTACCAATTCTCTTACCTTTTGGGCTTTCGTATAATAAGCATCATAATACCCACTACTTAAAACAAAATTTCCTAGCATAATGCGTCGCTTCACCTCTTCTCCAAACCCCTCGCTACGAGTCTTGAGATACAACTCAGAAAGATTGGCAATCTCTGCAGCCCTCTTCCCATATCGCACACCATCAAATCTTGCCAAGTTTGAGCTAGCCTCAGCAGTACAAATCACATAATAAGCACTAATGTGATAACTTGGATCCAGCATACTTTTTTCAACAATTGTATGCCCCATCGATTCTAAGAGCGTGATTGTTTTTTCATATGCATCTTGTATTTCCCTATCAGCATTATTTAGAAAATCTCTCAAAACTGCAATTTTAAATTTCCTGTTTTCATCAAGATGAGAAAAAGTTTGGGTTGATTCCAAAGGAGCAACAGTTGAATCAAACGCATCTTGCCCACTGATTGCATCAAGTAAAATCGCTGCATCCTCGACATTTTGAGTAATTGGACCAATTTGATCCAAGCTAGAACTATAAGCGACAAGTCCATAGCGACTCACGCGTCCATATGTAGGTTTCAAACCCACACAGCCACAATACCCTGCAGGTTGCCTAATCGATCCTCCCGTATCACTTCCCAAAGCTGCGATAGCCAATCCTCCAGCTACAGCTGCTGCACTTCCTCCACTGCTCCCCCCAGGAACCCTTGAGAGATCTCTTGGGTTAAATGTGGGACCATAACAACTACTTGCACTTGTACTCCCCATCGCAAACTCATCCATATTGCTACGCCCAAAACCACACATATTGGATTGATGTAGTTTTTCAATCACTGTTGCATGATATGGAGAAATATAGCCTTGAAGAATTTTGCTACTACAAGTGATTTCCCACCCTTTAACATTGATATTATCCTTAATAAGGATTGGTACTCCTTGATTTTGACTTTCTTCAATCTCTCCAATATAGGCGTTGAGTTTTGATTCTTTTGTTTTTTGTTTGATTTCTTGTTTTATTGCTTCAAGATGCTCTTGATCTAATTGTAGGGCTTCTTTGAGAGTTATCATCTTATTCTCCAAAAAATATTTTTTCAATTATAAGAAAAAGCTAAAAGGGTTTGAAGAAAACCCTCATAATTTCCCCCTCTTTTGTTTTTGAATTAAAACTTATCTCCCTCTTTTGGCTTATAAAAACGCTGTGTCCAAGTATCAATAGGAGCCAAAATTTTATAAAACGCTGGAACAATAAGCAATGAAAGCACCATAGAAATCAACAAACCACCAATAACTGAGATCCCCAAAGGAGACTTCATCGCAGATCCACTTCCTGTAGCAATCGCTAATGGAAGCATTCCAAATACCATTGCAATTGTTGTCATTAAAATAGGATGCAATCGAAGCTCACCCGCCATTACAAGAGCCTGATCAATATGCATTCCCTCTGCTCGCTTTTCATTGGCAACATCAATGAGCAATGTCGCATTTTTCCCTACAAGGCCCATCAAGATCATAAGCCCCATAAATGAAAACATACTTAGAGGTTGTCCAACAACAAATAGCGCAATAAAGGCACCCGCAAAGCTCAAAGGAAGTGTCACCATAATAATAATAGGCTGCAATAAACTCTCATAAAGTGCTGCCAAGATCAAATAAATCAACACAAATGCCGTCAAAATTGCTACACCAAAGGCATCAACAGTTTCTTGCATATTTTCAGCATCCCCTTGAGTTTTGAAACTTACTCCATCAAGAAGCCACTCATCCTTATAAGCAATGCTTGCCTTGATCATATCCCCCAGGCTCACTCCACTATCACGCTTAGGTGTAGCGTAAACAACAATATTTTTTTGTCTATCCAATCTTGCAATACTTGATGGGGCCGCTGTCTTCTCAATATGCACCAATCCATCCAAAAACATCAAATCTCCATCTTTATTTTTGATTTGAAGCTTTTTGAAATCATCAATAGAAACTCTTTGAGAATCTGGAACCCTTATAGTGATATCATATTCTCTTCCGCCCTCCTTATAGTAAGAAATAGCCATTTCTCCAGAAAATGCAGAGCTGACAAGATTTCCAAGCTCGGATGGAGAGATTCCATATTCATTCAGATAAGCACGATTGACTTTGATTCTATATTCGGGTTGATCTTCTGTGTAATTTGAGTGAATCCCTTGAACATTTGGATTGCGTGCCAAAAACTCCATAAGCTTTATCGCACTTTGCTTTACTTTCTCATAATCTGTCCCCAAGATATTCATCTGATAGGGCGAATTATCCCCTCCACCAAAATCACTTACCTCGCTTGAGCTGATATCCATATTCTTTGAAAAAGGACTTGATTTGAGCTTTTCTACTACATCATCAGCAATCTCAAATTGCCCTCTTTTTCTTTCTTTGATATCCTTAAGACTTGCATAAATCTTTGCTTTATAGATCGTTCCATTAGAATATCCAATCTCAAGAGTACTAAACTCCACATCTGGATCTTGATTGACAATTTCTTGCAAAGCAAGTGTTTTGTGCTTCATCTCTTCAAGACTAATTCCAGGATCAGTCGAAACAAATACATTAAACTTGCCCTTATCCTCTTGAAGCATAAATTCAACACCCGTTTTTCCCAATAAGAAAATTGAGCCAACAAAAACTGCAAAAACTGCTCCAATCACAACAAATCGATAATGCAAAACAAAGGCTAGGATCTTGGCATAAATTGCATCCATACGCTCAAAAAATGGCTTAGTTATGTGATAAAAACGCGACTGATCGGGGCTTACAACAATAGCACTAATCATTGGAATCACCGTAATGACTACAATATAAGACAAACCGATCGCTAAGGCAATCGTGATCCCAAAGCTTTGAAAAAATCTCCCCACAATCCCACTCATACTACCTACAGGGATAAAAACAGATAAAAGCATGGCAGAAATTGCCACAAGTGCAAATCCAATCTCTCTCACACCCTCATATGCAGCTTCTCTCTTACTCAATCCTGATTCGAGTTTTTTGTGAATATTTTCAATCACAACGATAGCATCATCGATGATAATTCCAATAGCAAGAGTTACGGCCAAAAGAGTGATCATATTGAGCGTAAATCCAGCAAAATGGACCAAAGCAAAAGTCCCCATAACAGAAACAGGAATACTGATCGCTGAAACCAAAGTAATCGTTGCACTTCTTAAGAAGAAAAAAACAATAAAGACAGCCAAACAGGCTCCCAAAATCAAGTCAAACTTAACATCAGCGATTGAGGCTTTGATATAGTCTGTGCTGTCATTGACGATATTGATCTCATAGCGATTATCCAAAGCTTTTACTTGAGGAATTAGAGCTTTTACCCCATCAGCAATTTCAATATCATTTTTTCCCGCAATCTTTTGCACATCAATCACAACACCAGGTTTTCCATTATAAGTCGCATAAGTTGTATCTTCTGAAAGACCATCTTCAATTTGAGCAATATCTTTTAGTCTTACTCCATCGGCAAGTTGAATGTTTCCAAGATCCTGAATGGTTTGACTATTTGAATCAGTAATAATTGTCCACTCATTTGTCGTATCAACAATCTTCCCTCCATCAATCTCCACATTCCCATTTTTTAATGCATTTGCAACATCAGAATAAGTAATCCCATATTTATTCACCAATGTAGGATTGGGGAAAATTTTAATCACCCTTTCTCGATAACCTTTCAAATCAACAAGTCCAACACCTGATACACGCTGAAAAACAGGCTTCACGCGATCATTAACATGCTTCATCAAATCAGTTATTGGCACTTGATCACTGCTTACAAAAAGAGTGATAACAGGGGTCCCACTTGTATCTGCCTTATCGATTGTTGGAGAATTAATACCACTTTCAAGCTGAACAGAAGATACTTTATCTCTAACATCATTGACTGCTTCATCAATTGACTTTTCAAGCTTGAACTTTATGACAACAACACTTGCGCTTCGCACACTCGTAGAAGTTACCTTATCGACCCCATCAATCCCCATAACAGCCTCTTCGATTTTATCCGTCACCTTTGTTTCCATAGTTTCTGGACTTGCTCCCGGATAAGTCGTTTTAACAACAACAATAGGAAAGTCAATATCAGGAAACAAAGAAACTGGCATTCTATTCAAAGCCAAAATTCCAAAAAAGACGAGAGATAAGGCAAACATAAGCGTCGTGATTGGACGACTAATTGCAAACTTATACATCTCAATAAACCTTTATAAACCCATCACCAAAAGTTCCTGGGATCAATCCCTCAACCTTGGCTTCTGCTTTGATTTTACGCGTTTTTTGATCCACGACAGGATAGATTTTTTCTAGCTTAATTCTCTGTTCTTTTCCATCCAACATAAATACAAATTCATCTCCTACTTTCACGCGATTTGCATATTTCACATCAAATTCCAAGATCATCTTAGTCTCTTTGCTTATCAGACGAAATAGTGTTGTATTGTTGGCTCCCACACCATCCCCAAGCTGAACTTCTCTTGAAGCAATCACTCCATCAAAAGGAGCTCTAAGAATTGTTTTATTTAGAAGTTCTTTTTGATACTCCACATTGAATTTTGACTGCATAAAACTACTCTCTAGATTCTTAAAATCAGAATAGTATTTGTCCAATGTGTTGCGATCAACAGCCCCTTTTGTTTTTTTATAGCGCTCATATTGCTTTTTTGCAAAAAGATATTGCTCTTCTATTGCTTTGCTTTGAGCTTCTTGGACCTTTACATTGGCCTCTTTATCTTTATTGGCAAGAGAAAGCAAAATATCCCCCTTTTTGACTTCACTACCCACATCAACCAAAAGATCTGAGATGATTCCCGAGCTATCTAGCGCAAGATTTGCATCCTGAAATGCCTCAATATTGAAAATTGCATAAATATTTTCTTTCTTCTCTACATTGGAAGGAAGATCTGATGCCCACAAAAAACAAGATAAAAACAAAACAAATAACTTTTTCAAATTTTCCTCCTTATCTCTCAATATACTTTTCTAAATCTTGTCCGCTATAAAAAACAAAATTTGCTTTTTGTAATTCATAGTCATTGAGACTTTCAACATAAGTCGCTTCGGCATTAAATTTCTGACTCAAAGCATTTAAATAGTCCACATAATTGACAAGTTGTGCATCATAACGCTTACTTACATTTTCAAAAGTCAATAGAGCTGACCGCAAGCCTGCTTCTGCGGACTTAACTTTGATTTTGGCAATATCAAGAGATTTTTTATAAAGTGCGATGTCTTTTTTCTGTTCTTCTTTTTTGTAATTCAACTCTTTAAGAGCTTGCATTTGACTAAGCCCAATTGCCTCTCTTTGCTTATAAAGAGAGAATGAATCCAAAGTCATACTGACTGAAACACCAACAACATTTTGAATCTTGTGCTCTGGCCTCAAATAATCATCGCCGAATTTATCGTTATATGTAAAGGTGTTATAAAGACTAATTTTTGGAGCATAAGAAAGTTGCTTCTTTTGATAGCCAATACTTTCTGCCTGCTCTTTGAGAGCAGTAATATCTGCTCGCTCTTGTTTGACTTTAATATTTGGAAATTTCAGATGATTTCTTTTAAGTTGCACAACACGACTATTAGTAAGCAATGAGAGATTGAGTCGATTTTGCTCCAACTCCAATTCTTTTTGAGCAATCTGATAATCTGTCAATGAAGCCTCAGCCTTTAAGGATTCTAGATCATCAACAGTTGTTAGACCCGATGAATATAGTCTTTGCAACCGCTCAACATTGCTTTGCAATAGCTTCTTTTTCTGCTGCAAAGAAACAAGATTGGAATAATTTGTAAAATAAGCATAATATTGCTGAATAATTTGAAGGTAGAGATTTTGCTCTGAGTATTGCTTCTCAGCAATGCTTGCTCGATGCAAAGCACTTTGTTGTTTAACCTTATTGATTGTGCTAAAGCCACTATAGAGCTCCCAATTTGCCGTTAGGCTCGCACTATTCCCCCCATAATAATTTCCACTCACTGATGGATTTGTTTGATACTGATACCCATAACTTGCCGAGAGTGTAGGACCAAACTCCAAATATGCAGCCATTTTTTCTGCTTCGCTTTTGGCGACCGCATCTCCTTTGGCAATAAGCTGATAGTTACCCTTAGCCCTTTGAAGAAGTTCTTCTAACCCAACAGCCCCCTTTGTTTCCTTTGGCAAAAGCTGATCAATTCCAAACTTTTGCTTCACATTCTTTTTCCCTTCAGATTGGTTTGCCCAAAGTATCTGAAGTAAAGTCAAACAACATACAACCAACACTTTTGCTTTCATCTCTTATCCTACAAAATTTGGAATCCTAAAAAAATTGCGAATCTTAGACCTAAAATATAAACTTCTAGAAAATATTTTAGCTTTTATAATTCTCAATTGCTTTTTGCAAAATTTGTTCCGCTTCTTTTTTGCCTTTATATTCTTTGACCTTTACCCATTTGTTTGGTTCAAGCATTTTGTAAGTTTCAAAGAAATTTTTGATTCTATCAAGTGTAATTTGAGGCAAATCTTCCAAGCTCTGAATCTTTTCATAGCGTGGATCAATCTTACTTACAGGGACTGCTAAAAGCTTCTCATCAATTCCACTTTCATCTTCCATCAACAAAACACCAATCAAACGGCAAGCAATCACGCTTCCTGCTTGGAGTGGATACTCATTTAATACAAGCACATCAGCAGGATCACCATCATCACTCAATGTATTGGGAACAAATCCATAGTTTGCGGGATAAAACATCGCGCTATACATCACGCGATCCACTACAACAGCACCGCTTTCCTTATCAATCTCATATTTAATATTGCTTCCATAGGGAATCTCAATCACTGCATTGATTTTCTCTGGATTTTGTCCAACTTTGATTTTTTCTAAATTCATCTCTTCTCCTTAAAGTTTAGTTCGAATATGAGCTTCAATATCAGCAACAATCTCTTCAATTGTTCGCTCACCATTGATTTTTGTCAAAAGATTGGATTGGTTATAAAATGCTTCAATCTCATTTAAAGGCTCAAGATATACCTTCATACGATTTTTAAACACCTCTACATTGTCATCATCTCCTCTTGCTCGGCCCAGAACACGATCACAAGCAACTTGTTCGCTTACCTCCACTTCAATAACACTTACAAGCTGAACATCATCGCGATCTTTCAACACCTTATCAAGAGCTTCCATTTGTTCTACACTTCTTGGATACCCATCAATGATGACATTTTCCTTAGGAGCCCTCTGGATTGCTCCCACAATCGTCTCAACAACAATTTCAAGAGGAACAAGATTTCCCTTGCTAACAAAGCTATTGATCAACTGTCCTCTTTGACTTCCACTTGCTACTTCCTCTCGAAGTAAATCTCCTGTTGAATAATGCACGATCTCTTCAGGATTGTTTTGTGCAATAATTTGCGCATCTGTCGTCTTCCCGCTTCCTGGGGCACCAATGATTAAAAATAATTTTTTCATTTATTCTCCTTTTTTTCTCTCAATCGAATATGCAATTCCTTTAGTTGCTCCAAACTCACAGCACTTGGTGCATCAGTAAGAGGGCAAGTTGCCTTTTGTGTTTTGGGGAATGCAATCACATCACGGATACTGCTTGCTCCACTTAAGAGCATCATCATACGATCAAAGCCAAATGCAATCCCTCCATGTGGAGGAGCTCCAAAACTTAAAGCCTCCAATAAAAATCCAAATTTATCTTGAGCCTCTTCTTGTGTGATGCCCAAGAGCTCAAATACTTTGCTTTGGATTTCCTCTTTGTGGATTCTGATACTTCCTCCGCCCAATTCCACGCCATTGAGCACCATATCATAAGCTACAGATTCTATCTCTTCAATGTCATCTTTATTGAGATCCTTTGGCATTGTAAAGGGGTGATGCAAGGCTTTGATTCGCCCTTCATCTTTTTCAAACATTGGGAAATCTACCACCCACAAGAATTTCAACATCTCCTCATTAATCATTCCCATATCTTGTGCGATTTTGAGACGCAATCGCCCCATATAATCCCATACGATCTTTTTCTCCCCTGCTCCAAAAAAGACAATATCTCCTACTTTTAGATCCAATCTTTGAGCAAGTTTTGCATAGCTTGCCCCACTCATAAACTTATAAAGCGGGCCTTTTACCTCATCTTCTTTGACTTGAATATAGGCAAGTCCCTTAGCTCCAAACTTTCGCACAAAGTCTTCTAATTCTCCCAAAGTTTTGCGTGAAAAGAAACTATCTCCTCCCTCTACTTTGAGTGCCTTGAAGCGATTAGCCTTAGAATCTTTTGCAATAGATGCAAACATTTCATTATTAGAATCCACAAAGCAATCAGCCACCTCAACCAAAGGCATTGCAAATCGCAAATCAGGTTTATCACTTCCATATTCTTCCATCGCTTGTGAATATTTCATACGCATAAAAGGTCTTTGCACACTTTTTCCACACGCCTCAAAAACCTCACAAATCATCTGCTCTGCGATTTCCATCACATCTTCTTGTTCGCAAAAACTCATTTCAATATCAATTTGTGTAAATTCTGGCTGACGATCTGCCCTCAAATCCTCATCTCTAAAACATTTTGCAATCTGAAAATAACGATCAAATCCGCTCATCATTAAAAGTTGCTTAAAAATCTGCGGACTTTGTGGGAGGGCAAAGAATTCTCCCTCATGAACACGACTTGGGACAAGATAATCCCTTGCCCCCTCTGGAGTTGCTTTTGTCAATATGGGCGTTTCTACTTCCAAAAACCCCATTTTATGCATACAGTTTCTAATAGCTATTGCAGCCTTACTACGCATTTCAAAAATCTTATAAGCCTTAGGAGAACGCAAATCCAAATAGCGATATTTCAACCTTAAATCTTCTCCCACGCTTTCATCTCCAATCCCAATTGGCGGAGTAGCGCTTTTGTTTTCAATTACAAGATCTTCAACAACAACTTCAATCTTTCCTGTAGCCAATTTTGGATTTTCAAGCCCTTCTCCTCTAGCTCGCACCAACCCTTTGATTCTCAAAACATATTCATCTCTCACACTTGAAGCAAGCGCGTGAGCTTTTGAGCTAGGATCACATACAAGTTGAATCAAACCGCTTCTATCCCTCAAATCAATAAATACAACCCCACCATGATCGCGATAGGTATTACACCATCCGCATAACTGCACCTCTTGCCCAATATGAGCCTCACTCAACTCTGCACACAAATGACTTCTTAACATCTTCACTCCGATTGATTGGATAAAACTCGTAATTATAACCCATCTATCCTAGGCTAAATTTAAGTGTTACAATTTTGCAAAGGGTTTAAAGTAAAACTAAAGGCAAAACAATGAAATCTTTTGACTATCAAACATCCGTAACGCAACTCAAAAAAATGGCTTATGCTTATTATGTTTTGGATGATCCAATCGCTACAGATGAAGAGTATGATCTCCTTTATCACCAAGTTAAAAAATACGAATCTGATCATCCTCACATCATCGATCCCACTTCCCCTACCCAAAGAGTAGGCGATACTCCGCTAAAAGAATTTGAAAAGAACACTCACCTTCAAAGAATGTGGAGTTTGGATGATATTTTCAACACTCAAGAGCTCAAAGAATGGGTAGATCGGATTTTAAAAGCTTATCCTCAATCCTCCTTTGTATGCTCTCCCAAATTTGATGGGGCATCACTCAATCTTTGCTATGAAAATGGAATCCTCTCAACAGCAACCACAAGAGGAGATGGGCAAATTGGTGAGCTTGTGACGCAAAATGCACGCACAATTCACTCTATCCCTCTCTCCATACCCCTTCAAGAAAAAATTGAGATTCGCGGAGAGGTGGTTATCAACAAACAAAACTTTGAATCTTTAAATGCCCAAAGGGCTCAAAATGGAGAAAACCTCTTTGCTAACCCTCGCAATGCCGCAGCGGGAAGCCTAAGACAACTTGATAGCCAAATCGTTGCTCAACGCAAACTCAATTTTATCCCTTGGGGGGTTGGATATCACACCTCAAAGCACACAAGCTTTTTTGGATTGGTCAATGAAATCTTTAGTTATGGATTTTTTAAACCTCCTTTTATCAAACATTGCAAATCCATTGATGAAATCCAAGCGTGCTATCAAGAGATTCTCAATAATCGTGATCAATATCCTGTTATGCTTGATGGAATGGTGATCGTTGTAGATGAGATTCCCACACAACGCTCCCTTGGATTTACTATCAAATCCCCACGCTTTGCCTGTGCTTATAAATTCCCCGCAATTGAGAAGAGCTCAAAAATACGCTCTATCACGCTTCAAGTAGGACGCACAGGGATCATCACTCCTGTGGCTGAACTTGATCCTGTAGAAATTGAAGGAGCGATGATCTCACGCGCGACTTTGCATAATTTCTCAGAAATTGCCAAAAAAGATATCCGAATCGGGGATCAAGTGATCATTATCCGAAGTGGTGATGTTATCCCCAAAATCATCAAGCCCCTAAGTGCTTTGCGAAAGGGCGATGAAACCCCTATTGTGCGTCCAACACAATGCCCTATTTGTCAAAGCGAATTGCTCATTGAAGAGAAATTTATCAAATGCCAAAATCTCACCTGTCCTGCTAGGATCCAAGAATCCCTCGCCCATTTTGTTTCCAAAAAAGCGCTCAATATTGATGGCTTGGGCGGAAAAATCATTGAGCAACTCTATAGTCAAAAACTCATTCAAACCATCGAAGATCTTTATTCTCTCAAAAAAGAAGATCTGCTCGCGCTTGAAGGGTGGAAAGAAAAAAAGGCCCAAAATGCACTTGATGGAATCCAAGCGACAAAAGGCGTGGAACTATGGCGATTGATCAATGCCCTAGGGATTGAACATATCGGAGAGGGTGCAAGCAAAAAGCTCCAAAATGCTTTTGGGCTAGAGGTTTTTAATCAAAACAAAGAAAATTTTCTCTCTCTTGATGGATTTGGAGAGGAAATGGCGGAATCTTTTAGCGAGTTCATTTCTGTCAATTCTGAAAAAATCAAGCGTTTGCTTGAAATCATCTCTCCCACCTGCCCCGCCAAATCAAGCGATAGCTCACATTGGCTCTATGGGAAAAGTGTCGTGCTCACAGGGACAATGAGCCAAGATCGCGAGAGCATTAAGACATATTTAGAATCTCTGGGAGCCAAGGTCAGCTCAAGTGTAAGCAAAAAAACAGATTATGTCATCTATGGAGAAAATGCAGGGAGCAAACTAGAAAAGGCTAGAGAGCTAGGGGTGGAGTGTTTGAGTGAGGGGGAATTAAATAGAAAAATATAGATAAATTTTTATTTTATGTTGTTTTCTAGTAATTTTTTAGTATTATTCCTTTTCAAATTTATAAAAAAGGATTAGGAAATGAAAACTATCCAAGAATTTTTAGAAGAAAATGCATCTTATTCACAAAAACAACTCTTTTTTGCCCTTGAAGAGAAAATAAGAAAATTCTCAAACTTCCCCATAATCGCTCATAGTACACAAATTTCATTTAAGGGAGGTTCTAGAAATAGGAATTTTGCGGTTGCCAGATTTGAAGGCTCAACAGGCTTGCAAATTAGCTTTAATTGCGATAGAGACAATTTTACAGATCCCTGCAGTATGTTACAGAATATGACCTTTTCGAGACGTGGAGCAAATTCCAGACTCACCTTCTCAAGAATTGAAGATTTAGACTATGTGCTTTCTTTAATTAAACAATCCTATGAAAAGAATCGGTTTTGATTTTTCAAAACTCTTTTGAGTGTCTAGAGGAATCCATAAGATAATCTATTTTTTATAGTTGTTTATGTTTATTTTTATATGTTTATTTTATATTGATCAATAGAGGAATTTCTCCCCTATAATTTTTATTTAAGGATACAAAATGAAAGCAATAGAAGAAAAAATACTTTCCCACATAGCAACCCTAGAAGAGGTTGAACAATGGGAGAAATATGTATTTGAAAATTTTTCGACCATTGATTTAGATCGTGTCAAAGTTTTGCGAGCAGAAGCTGAGCTAATCAAACGCAAAAAAGCAATTGAGGAGGGTGTATATCAATATATTCAAACTGTAGAAGAGATTTTGAAAATGGAGCAAGAAAACAAAGAGATTCAAACTTATCTTTCAAAAATAGAAATGCTTAAAACAATCTCTTTAGAAGAACTCAAGCTTCTCAAACAACATTGCAAAGATTCTGTTTTTAAGAAAATTCAAGAAACAACACATTTGCAAATCCCAAGAACTACAATAAAAAAAGATTTCTACACAGAAGAAGATCATCTTTTCATTGCTCCTCCGCGCATTCAAGAAATGTATTTTGCCTTCAAAGAAGAAATGCTAAAACTTGATACAAATATCGAGATTGACTTTACGCGCGTTTATGTTATTTTTAGAGGAAATATCCGAAGCGTTGGATCTGCATTGATTCAAAAAAAACAAATCAAGATTTATCCAAATTTCAAAAAAGATCATTCTAGTAGATTTCTTGATCCCAAAGGGATTGTGACAGATATTTCAGAAAGCGGAATATGGGGAAGGGACTTTGAAATCATCTACAACCATATCAATCAACTTGAAGATATTATGGACATTATGAAACAATCTTATCAAATCAATGGATAGGACAATGAAAAGGTTTTTGATTCTTTTTATTCTTTGTTTATTTGGCCATTGCAATGATTTATGTTACCTCCTAGAGGGTGCATCAATTATTGCTCAAGATGATGAGAATACCTATTTGGGAAAAATTGAAAACTCTCTTTCAAGCGATTCAATTTTTAATGAAATTAGCAATTATGGAAACCCCTATAGCCCAACATCAATCTTTAATGAGTATGGAATATTTGGAGATTCTCACAGCCCATGCTCAGCCAACAATTCATCGTCAGACACTCCACCTATCCTCATCAAAAAAGGTAGCATTATTGGTTTTCTCACAACCAATCAATCTATCAATGGCGGAATCAATCCCAACTTACTCAAAGCATTGTGTAAAGATTTTTATTAGGGAAACCTTTCATCTCACCATCTTAAAAAAATCTTCAGATTGTCTTAAGCTATCTTGCCTTATAGGGGGAGGGACTCACAAAATTATCAATCTCCACATCAAACACCGACCAATAAAAATAACTCTTTAAGATAAGGAAGTTGCTTTTTGAGATTCAAAGGTGTGAGATATAGATTGTCACAAGAGGATAGAATCATCTCCAAAAGCCTTGCATTCTCCGCCATAAGATCAGAGCTATTTTGATAAGAGCTTGGGATATCAAAGCCAAGTTGTTTTTGATTTTTGGCGATTTTTGCAAAGGTAGAATGAGAAAAAACAGGCATAAAATTCCAAAAGACAGGAATACTTTCAACAAAGGATTTATTGCTATCAAATAAGGGTTGAGTAATCGCATGCGTTGCTCCATTTTGGATCTTAGCTTTCAAATCACGCATGCTGACAATCTTAAAAAATTCAAATTCTCTTGCCAACTCCAAAATTTCCAAGGCACTGATTCCATAGCTACCCTGACAATCTCCACTGACACAAGCAACTCCCAAAAGATCTGCATATTTCACCCCCTTTAGACAAGCTCTAACCACCTCCTTGCTTCTCCCCCCTCCGCTAATTGTGGCAATAGTTTTGATGCCCAAAGCATTGGCAATCATTGTGGCACTCACAAGCGAAGAAACGCTTGGATTGCCAAGGGGATTATCTGGAATCAAAACAAAATCCACCTCAAAAAAACTCAATAACTCTTCTAAGATTCTGATATCTTCTTGAAAATCATCACTTGGGACAAACTCAACTCCCCTCAACTCCCACTCCTTAGCTATAATCTAGCTTTACTTTACTTCAAGGAGCATTTTAATGGATAAAGCATTGCAAAATCAAGGCTTTAGCTTATGGTGTGATTTTATTGAAAGAGATTTTTTAACTCAAGAATTTCCCTCTCTCATTCAAGAGGGGAAGATCTTTGGTGCGACAAGCAATCCAAGCATCTTCGCACAAAGTTTCAAAAACTCTCCAGCCTATCAAGAGGAGATCTCTTCCTTGCAACATAAAAGTGCAAAAGAAATCTATGAAACACTTGCGATCAAAGATATCAAAACTGCTGCCAAACTTTTACACCCAATCTATGATTTAGATCAAGACAATGGCTATGTGAGCATTGAAATCGATCCTTTGTTTTGCGATGATGCACAAGCAAGTATTCTAGAGGGAAAAAGACTATTCCAAAGCATCAATGAGCCCAATGTGATGATTAAAGTCCCTGCAACCAAAGCAGGATATGAGGTCATGGAAGAGCTTTTGAAGCAAAACATTCCCATCAATGCGACACTGATTTTTTCCCCCACTCAAGCACTTGAATGTGCATATGCATTTCAAAGAGCAAGAAAAGCTGGAGGCAAGGGGAAAAGTGTCATTAGCGTCTTTGTATCTCGCCTTGATCGCGCTCTAGATCCTTCTCTTCCTCCACATTTACAAAAAAAACTTGGAATCACAAATGCAAAACACATTTACAACTTAATCGAAGAGCTTGGCGATCGCGATACACGCACACTTTTTGCAAGCACAGGTGTCAAAGATCATACACTTGCACCAAGCTATTATGTCGATGAACTTCTTTTGCCACATTCTCTCAATACAGCTCCACTTGAGACAATCCACGCTTATTTTGCAAACAACGATACAACGCTCAAAGAAAGCGCAAGCGATCTTTCTGTGTTCAAAGATTATGATTTATCTGCTCTTTATAAAAAACTTTTGCAAGAAGGATTGGAGGCATTTAAAGTGAGTTTTAAGGATTTGCTTGATTCCTTAAAATCATAGCTTATGGGTTTGCCCCATAAGCTTATCGCTTAACGAATCTCAACGATTAGAGGTTTGGCAATATTTTCAAGCACTTCATTAACTTTCATTTCCGCTTCTTTTCTTGTTTTGAAAGGTCCAACCAAATAACGATTTACAACTTTTCCTTTTTGGTCCATTTTCTCAACTTCATAAGAATATCTAGAGAGCTTCTCAAGAAACTTTGTATTTGGTTTTCCTCCAAAAACACCTACTTGTAGATAAAAACCATTTGGGATCTTTTTTTTCAATGTATCAAATGTTTGGACAGCGGATTTTGCTTGAGGTTGCTGTTTTGAAGCATTTTGCTTTTTCTCACTATTTTGAGCTTTTGGAGGGCTACTAACAATCTTGGTTTGCGGTTTTGGTTTTTCAAGAGTTTTAGCTTGAGGTGCGCTTTGTTGTGATTGCGCTTGTTGTGGTTGCTTTTCTTGTTCTTGTGGTTTTTGAAGAGCTTGGATAGAAGCGCTATTTTCCTGAATCTGAGGATTTTTTGCCTCTTCTTTGGAAGTTTCTATAGTTTGGTTTTGTTGCTTTTCTTGATTGAGCGTATCAGCACCCTTATCTTTAGCCTTGATTTCAGCGATTAACTGATCGATTTCCTCATCTGCCTTACTCTTTGGCACTGACTCATAAGAAGGATTGACAAATTTTTCAAGTTCAGCGTGCGTTACCTCTAGCCCTTGAGGTTTCTCTTTTTTGATAAAAACAAAATAAACCACCAAAACAACCACAGCGACAAGCAATGCCGAAGCAATACCGATCAAAATTTTTCGCTTTGATTTATCTTGCTGATTTGGATTTTCTGCACTATCTACTAAAATATCATCTAAATTGTTTTCCATATCTTCTCCTCTGTTTTATTTAATAAATTGAACGCGTATAGAGCTTAAAGTCTTGAGTAAATTGCTTAATCTCCTCTCTGACTCTACTTTGCACACTCTGATCACCTATTTCATCAAGCACATCAGCGATTTTGTGAGCTACAAACTCAAACTCTTTTTCTTTCATCCCTCTTGCAGTCAATGCAGGAGATCCCAAGCGAATGCCACTTGTCACAAATGGACTACGCTTTTCTCCAGGAACAGTGTTTTTATTGACGGTGATTCCGGCATTTCCAAGAGCCAGATCCGCATCTTTCCCACTAAAATCTTTCTCCAAAAAGTCCATCAAAATCAAATGATTTTCTGTCCCATTCCCCACGAGTTTATATCCTCTTTGCATAAGAGTTTTTGCCATCACATCAATATTGGATCGAACTTGTTGAGCATATACTTTCCACTCAGGCTTTAAATTTTCTTTAAAACCCACAGCTTTTGCTGCAATCAGATTCATCAAAGGCCCCCCTTGTGTTCCTGGGAAGATAGCCTTATCAATTTTGCTTGCAATTTCTTCACTATTGCTCAAGATCACCCCTCCTCTTGGCCCACGCAAAGTTTTATGTGTCGTTGTCGTCACCACATCACAATATGGGAAAGGATGAGGATATTCATCAGCGACAACAAGCCCTGCCACATGTGCCACATCTCCCATCAAAATCGCCCCCACTTCATCAGCAATCTCTCTAAATTTTGCAAAATCTAATCTCTTCGTATAAGCACTAAATCCACAAATAATCAATTGAGGTTTCACAATATGTGCGATTTTCCTCACTTCTTCATAATCAATGCATCCCTCAAGATTCACTCCATAAGTGAAGCTTTGATATGTTTTCCCACTTGAGCTCACCTTTGCACCATGAGTTAAATGCCCCCCATGACTCAAATCCATTCCCAAAATCTTGTCATAAGGCTTCAATAAAGCATTAAAAACCGCATTGTTGGCCTGACTCCCAGAATGGGGCTGCACATTGGCAAATGCACAGCCAAAAAGTTTTTTAACTCGCTCAATCGCGATTTCTTCGATTTGATCAACAAATTCACATCCCCCATAATATCGCTTGTAAGGATACCCTTCTGCATATTTGTTTGTCAAAATGCTCCCCATAGCTTCCATCACACTAGGAAAAGTAAAATTTTCACTTGCGATAAGCTCCAAATGTGTATTCTGTCTTTGGAACTCTTCTTCAATTAGATCAAAAATTTCTCGATCATTTGCCTTCAAATACTCACTCATTGCCTTCCTCCTTGATTTCATAGGTTTGCTTAATAGGCTTCATTGCTGGGAACAAAATGACATCTTTAATGCTTTTATTATTACTCAAAAGCATCACAAGCCGATCGATTCCTATCCCCTGCCCTGCAGTTGGGGGCATCCCATGAGCCAATGCCCACACATAATCTTCATCCATATATTGTGCTTCTTCATCACCTGCATCTTTGGCTTTTACTTGCTCTTTGAATCTTTCATACTGATCAAGGGGATCATTGAGCTCACTAAATCCATTGGCAATCTCTTTCCCCCCAACAAAAAACTCAAATCGATCTGCCAAAAGCGGATTTTCATCATTGCGTCTTGCTAGAGGACTGATCTCAATGGGGTATTCTGTGATAAATGTCGGATTGATGAGTTTTGATTCTACAAAGGCATCAAAAGCCTCGCTTTGAAGATGACCATAACTCATTGATGCACTGACTTCAACACCTTGATCAATCAAATACTGATAAAGCTTTTGAGAATCTTCCACAACCTCTTGAGGAATTCCTCCAATTTGACACAAAGACTGTTTATAAGTCAAAATAGAAACTTTTGCAAAATCAATCACCTCATCTCCGTGAGGAATCTGCATCGGAAGATGAAGTGCTTGGAGCAAAGAAGAAAAAAGTTCTTGAGTAAGCTGAATGAGATCTTGATAAGTTTTATAAGCCCAATAAAACTCAATCATCGTAAATTCTGGATTATGGCTATGATCCATCCCTTCATTTCTAAAGTTGCGATTGATTTCAAAAACAGCTTCAAATCCTCCGACAATCAATCTCTTCAAATAAAGCTCTGGAGCGATTCTCAAATAACGCTCCACTTCTAGCGCATTATGATAGGTGATAAATGGACGTGCATTAGCTCCACCAGGGATTGGATGAAGCATAGGGGTTTCCACTTCCAAAAACCCTTTTTCTTCAAAAAATCTACGAATATGCGAAACAATCAAGCTTCTCATCTTAAAAGTTTCTTTGACATGAGGATTTGTGATCAAATCAAGATAGCGTTGGCGATAGCGCAATTCAATATCACTTAAGCCGTGAAATTTTTCAGGTAATGGCACGATAGACTTGCTTAAAATCTCCAATGAAGTTGCATGAAGACTAAGCTCTCCGGTCTTAGTGACAAAAGGAAAACCTTTGGCATAGATAATATCCCCTACTTCAAGATGCTTTTTAAGGATCTCAAACTCATCTCCCAATTCATTTTTTGAAAAATAAACCTGCAAGATTCCGCTCTCATCTTCGACCTTAACAAAACTTGCCTTCCCCATCCATCGCTCAAATTTCACACGCCCAACAATCTCTTCGCTCTTTTCCATATCTTTTTTTTCTTCCCAAAGAGCGATATGGGCATATTTCTCCAAAAATTCTGCGTTTTTGACACTGCGTTCTTTTCCATTAGCATAAGGATTTCTTCCGAGTTCTCGAAGAGAATCTGCTTTTTGAATCCGCTGTTTTATATATTGATTATCAAACATTTATTGTCCTTGAAGATTTTGTTTCATAGATTGCTCCATCTGATTCTCAAGATTTTTGACCTCATCTATAAGTCCTTCTTTTGCTTCATTAAGCTTTTGCTCAACATCTTGAGAATCTTTTGGAATATGTTGAGCAAGATCGATTTTGGCAATCTTGGATGCAATGCTTTCCATTGCGGGATACATCACACAGTGATTCCCGACATGAGCCAAAACACCAGACATAAATTCCAATCGGAAAATAAAATGCAAAATAATTGCGACAATCAAAAATGCCTTTATTGCTCCAAACAAAGCTCCAAGCAAACCATTAAGATATTTAGAAAAAGCAATCTTAACTAGACGATCAATGATCCATGATGAAAAAAGCATGATTGCCCAAACAGCCAAAAACACCAAAATAAATCCCATTAGGGTATGAAGAGTCTGAGAATCAAAATCAAAAACTTTTATTTTAAACCATTGCCCAACTTCAGTAGAAAATCTTGAAGCAAAAGCAATCCCCAAAACAAACCCCAGCATTCCAAACAATTCTCGAATAAAACCTGAAAAAAAACCTCTGATTGCACTCAGGGCAATCAATGCAAGAATGATAAAATCAATATAACCTAAGTTATCCATGTATAATGCTCCAAACAAACCCTTGAAAATGTTTTGAATTCTACAATAATTCCTTTAAGTGTTTGAGATTCTTATCAGCTAAGGAAATTTATGCTGCGAGCCCTAATTTTTGCTTTTGTATTTGTCCTTCCGCTTTACTGGGTTTGGATTTTTGAGATGATTCTCAATCTCAAACTCCCGCTTTTGATAAATTCCATTTTTGGGCTATTGAGTTTATATATTTTTCTTTTCATTCCCTCTTCTTATAAATTTAAGTTTGGTTTTTTTGTGGGACTATTTTGGTTTTATTGGGTGGGATTTTCCTTTGTTTATTTTGGCTTTACTTATCTTGTTCCCCTTATCAGCATTCTTGTAGCCTGTATCTATATGCTTATTTTTGCCATAGCATTATGGTTTTCCAACCCCTTTTATCGTCTTTTGGGCTTGCTTTGTTTAAGCTTCATCCATCCCTTTGGTTTTGATTGGATGAAAATTGATAGCTTTTTTGCTTATAGCTATTTTGGAGTATCCAAAACTGACTTATTTTTACTTGCTCTAAGCGTCATTATCTGCACTTTATCCTATCAAGCTTCCAAAAAAGCTAAGCTGATCTATTATCCTCTAGTGTGCTTTTTTTTATTCTCTGCACTCTAC
Source organism: Helicobacter kayseriensis (assembly GCF_021300655.1). Classification (NCBI taxonomy): domain Bacteria; kingdom Pseudomonadati; phylum Campylobacterota; class Epsilonproteobacteria; order Campylobacterales; family Helicobacteraceae; genus Helicobacter; species Helicobacter kayseriensis. The sequence goes on along the minus strand of NZ_JAJTNB010000005.1, from coordinate 16,891 downwards.
ATTTCCCCTCCTTCTCCAACTCTTACCCTCAATCAAATTGATATTGTGCATACAAATTTCTCACAAGACCTCAAGTGGCAAAGGGACAATGCTCTAAAAAATACAATGTTTCAAATCGCATTAATTCGCTCTTCACTACAAGAGGGAAACAAGTTAGTCATTCTTCCAGAAACTGCCTTTCCTTTTGTGCTAGAAAGATCAGCCTACTTTCAGATCCTCAAAGATCTAAGCCTTCAGGGCACACTGGTTGTGGGAGCTATGCGAGAAAAAGAAGATAGGCTTTATAACTCCACTTATATCTTTCAAAATGGACAAGTCTCCATCTTTGATAAGGTTATCTTGGCTCCATTTGGAGAAAAAATTCCTCTCCCAGATTTTCTAGCAAAACCCCTAGAGCGAATCTTCTTGGGAGATGGAGCTCCTAGATTTAGTGCAAGCAAAGAATTTGGAACCTTTTTATATCAAGGCTTTCGCATCAAGAGTGTGATTTGCTATGAAGGAACAAGCCAAAAAACTTATGAAGATGCCCCTCCCTATCTTGTCGTCATTAGTAACAATGCTTGGTTTCCTTACACAATCGAACCCGCACTCCAAAAAAATTTAATGCAATATTACGCCAAACTTTATCAAACAATGATTTTGCACTCTAGCAATGGATCACCAAGTTTTGTCATCTTTCCTTAAATCAAGTTAGAATCTTGCCGATTTAACTCAAAAAAATGAACACAATAACAAAAGGAGAAAAGTTGATGAAAAAAATAATCAGCCTTATAGTTTGTGGATTTTTACTTTCAGGATTCTTAGAAGCTGCTCCCAAAAAACCCTCAGGAAATGCTGTCAAAAACTTGCAAAAAGGATCAGTGATCAATGGAAGCAAGGCAACAGGTGATCTTAAGCGATGGATGTTCTTCAACGATGGATCTATCGGAGGATCTTGGACAAAAATCGGAAGATCAGAATATATCTCTGTTGATCTTGGATATTCTGCAACAATTACGACGATTGCAACTGCAGGAGGGTTGAGAGGAATTTTTGGCATTGATTTTGAGTTTCCTATCTATGTTTCAGCAAAAGGCCAAAGCAACACCCTCACAGACCACAAAAGTTTTTCTGAAGTACTTGGATGGGGAGCGATGATTCCGCTAAGTGTAGGGATTGATGTCAATGGTTTTTATCTCCGAGGACTTGTAGGATATGGCTACAATGAAATCAAGGAAGGTTATGATATTGGTGCAAATCAAAATGCATCCCTCAATGCAAGATATCATGGACTAATCTATGGTGGAAGCATTGGATATCGAATCAAAAACATCATCAATATTGGCGCTAAGGCAATGTTTGGAAAAATGAAAAATGACAAAAGAGATGCAGATGCTTCGCTTGCGAGCATTAGAGAGCCAAAAGATCGGCACTATGACATGATGAGATTTGGTGGATATATTTCAATCATCTTTTAAAAACAGGGGGGGGGACTAAACCCTTCTCTCACAATTCTTCTCTTCAAGCTGTGTGGAAAAAACCAAGTCATGAAAACTTTTGCGATCCTTTCTAAAAAAAGGAAATACAAAGCCAAACACCAACCCCAAACTCAAAAGCCATACAAAAAAACGCAATAGATTCAAAAAAAATGAGGGAAATTGACCCTGTCGATTTTGTAGCACCAACCCTTGAGCACGCATTCCAGGAGTTTGTCCAGAAATACAACAAAAAAGAGAATCAATCACGCCATAAAGCAAAACACAGCCAAAAATCGCCCATTGATTTGATTGGAATGCTTCTTTGTTTCCCAAAATCACATAAGTCATCACATACAAAATAGGTGTATAAATCATAAACAAATCAATCACAAGTGCCTTAAAGCGTTTAAGAAAGAATGCTCGCTGAGGCATTGCTTTCTTTTGCTCAACACCTCTTGTGCTTTTTTTAAGATGTTTATGTTTTTTTGTCAATTTCCCCTACTTCCTGGTTTGATAGCAGGGAGCTTTCCTTCTTGACACAAAGGACAATCCTCTGGAGCAAAAATTTCAAACACAAAATCATCCAAAGCAAAAAGAGGGAGATTGGAAGGGAGCTTTCCTTCGGGTTTGGCCTCAAGCTTTGAACCTACTCTTTTGCAAAATCCACGATTGGCAAGCCCTGCAAACCCAACAATGCAAGCGCCCAATTCCTCTACACAACTTGCAGATTCCAATGCAGATCCACCAGTTGTAATAATATCTTCACAAATTAGAATCTTTTCATTGGGGCTGATCTCAAATCCACGCCTCAAAGTCATCTTCCCCTCAACACGCTCTGTAAAAATAAATCGCACCCCCAAAGCTCTAGCAAGTTCATATCCTGCCAAAATCCCTCCCAAAGCAGGAGAGCAAATACAATCCACTTCCAAACCAAAATCTTTAATTTGTAATGCAAGAGATTCTGCAAGCTCTTGAGCAACTTTTGGATTTTCCAACACTCTTGCTGATTGCAAATAAAAAGGGGAATGTTTCCCACTACTCAAAAGGAAATGTCCTTCCAATAATGCATTTGCATCAAGATAATATTGTTTTACATTCATCTCTTTTCCTTGCATTTTTTCTCCTTGCGCTAAATCTTCATCACCTCTTCTTCTTTATGCTTCACCATCTCTTCAATTTTTTTGACAAACTCATCTGTAAACTTTTGAATCTCATCTTGCCCTTTTTTGCTCATATCTTCTGTGATTTCTTTGTCTTTTTCAAGTTTCTTAATCGCATTATTGCTATCTTGTCGCACATTGCGAATTCCAACTTTTGCTTTCTCTCCCATTGCTTTGGCATCTTTTGCTACTTCTTTTCTTTGTTCTTGTGTCATAGGAGGGAAAAAGAGCTTGATACTTTCGCTATCACTATTGGGATTGACACCGATATTTGCTTCTTGAATAGCTTTTTCTACATCTTTAATCAGTGTCTTTTCCCATGGAGTGATCACAATCGTCGTCGCATCTGTTGCGATCACTGATCCAATTTGATTAAGCGGGGTGGGAGTTCCATAATAATCAACACGGATATTGTCCAAAATCGCAATCGACACCTTTCCGCTTCTCAATGTTGCAAAATCCCTCTTAAGAGATTCGATTGTTTTAGTCATTGAAGTTTGAGTTTGCTGATAAATGGCATTTAACATATCTTTCCTTTTTGTTATTGAATTGTTGGCGCTAAAGGGGCAGATGGAGCCTCTGTGCTTTGTGTAGACTGAGGAATGGAATCCATCAAGCTTGTTTGCGTTTGCTTGACATACAAATAGCTTAAGGCAATTGTATTGGCCAAAAATAGAGCCCCAAAAAAGAGGGTGAGTTTGGTCAAAAATCCAGCAGCCCCCTTTGCTCCAAACACACTTTCATTGCTTCCACTATAATTTACAAGCCCTCCTCCAGAACTCTTTTGAAGCAAAACAAGCACGACGATAAAAATTGTCAAAACAATTTGAGTGATAAAAAGAAATGAAATCATTGCAGAATCCTTAAGAATTGGGGTTTGATGGGGTGATTTTACCAAAACTTTAGACTATAATAATTCAGAAAATCCCACCTTATCTCAAGGGTTAAGCTTGCGTTTATTTTCTTTTGACTCCGAAGCCTCTTCTTATTCTGCTTCTTGCGAAGTGCAAAAATTTTTTCTTCAATTGCTTATAGATCGTTTAGTCCAAAAATGGGGTAAAAATTTTAAAGACATCTTAGATCTAGGGTGCGGGACGGGAGCATCTCTCCAAGCCTTTCAAGATCATCACATTGCATTTGATCATTTTATAGGATGCGATCTCTCTGAAAATATGCTCAAAGTTTTTAATCCTCCCTCCGCCATACAAAACAAAGTCTCTCTTATATGCCAAGATTTTAATATTTGCTTAGAGCAGATCTCTTCCCCCCATCTGATTTTTTCAAGTTCATCGCTCCAATGGGCTACATCTCTTAAGCACACTCTTGGTCTTATCTCCCAACACACATCTAGCAAGATCGCACTCAGCATAATGACTGCCAATACACTCAAGAGCTTTCATTCATTTTTAGATTCCAAATCCCCCCTACCCACAAAAGAAAATATGCAAAAATTACTTTTAGATTTTTTTGAAGGTGAAATTGAGATAGCACATAAGATTCTCACTTTTTCAACCAACAAAGATCTCATCCTTCATCTTCGCAATACGGGAATTATGGGGGGTGGTGTCTTAAAATATAAACAAGCCAAAAAGATCTTGGAATACACAGGGGACCTAGAATATGAGAGCTTGATCTTTATCGGTCAGCCCAAACAAACCAAAGGAGCAGTATGAAACAAAGAGTCTTTTCAGGGATTCAACCCACAGGAAAAATCACAATTGGAAACTATCTTGGAGCTGTCAAAAATTGGGTTTATCTACAAGAAAAATATGACAGCATCTTTTGTGTGGTCAATTCGCACGCCATCACTACCAAACAAGATCCCTATCTTCTTAGAGAGCAAACTTATGATATGGTCGCTATCCTCTTGGCCTGCGGTATTGATCCTAAACACTCTAGCCTTTTTATCCAAAGTGAAATTGATACTCACCCTGCTCTTTCTTGGATTTTAAATTGCAATATTCCTATGGGAGAAATGGAGCGTATGACCCAATTTAAGGACAAAGCTCAAAAAAATCCCAAAAATATCAATGTCGGACTTTTTGATTATCCTGCTCTAATGGCAAGCGATATCTTACTCTATCAAACAGATCTTGTCCCAGTTGGCGAAGATCAAAAACAACATCTTGAACTTACACGCAATGTCGCACAACGATTTAATCGTGACTTTGGAGAGTGCTTTAAGATCCCAGAACCCCTAATTGCCAAAAGTGGAGCTAGAATCATGGGTCTTGATGATCCTACAAGCAAGATGAGCAAATCAAGCACAGCCCAAAACCACGCAATCTTTCTTCTTGATACCCCAAAAGAGATCGAACAAAAAATCAAAAAAGCGACCACAGACTCGCATTCATCAATCGTATTTGATCCAGATCGCAAGGGAGTGTATAACCTTTTATGCATCTATGAGCTTTTTACGCAAAAATCAAGAGAGGAAATAGAAACAGAATTTATCGATCAAGGATATGGTGTCTTGAAAAAAAGGATTGCTGAGGCGATTATCTCCACTCTCTCCCCCATTCAAGAAGAGTATCTTAAGATCCGTCATCAGATAGATTATCTTGCAGAAGTCCTCAATCAAGGAAGAGAGAAAGTTCAACCTATTGCAGAAAGCACCTACAAAAAGGCAAAAGAACTTGTCGGCCTTATTTAGAATGGTTTCTATTGATTTAAAAACCATTCTAAAAACATTTACAGTTTCAGATTAAGCTTTGAATATTCAAAAATCAGCTTTCAAACTAACAAGGAGTTTTTATGAAACATAAAGTTTTTATTCCCATTGCACTAAGCGTCAGCCTATTGCTTGGATTTGATGTGCAAGAAATGCCAAGCGTGCAAGAAAGAGTTTTTCCAGATATAGGACAAACAAAGGTTTATTCTTTTAATTCTTCAATCGAAGAGGCTTCAAAAGTCGTTGTCAATATCTCGACACAAAAGAAGATCAAAAATCAAATGAGCAATCACCCAATGTTTAATGACCCCTTCTTCCAACAATTTTTTGGAGATTTTTACAATCAAATCCCTAGAGAAAAAGTAGAGCGCTCTTTGGGTAGTGGGGTGATTATTTCCAATGATGGATATATCATCACCAATAACCATGTGATCGATGGGGCAGATAAAGTCATCGTCTCTTTACCGGGAAGCAACAAAGAATATCAAGCCAAAGTCATCGGCACAGATTCTCGAACTGATCTTGCAGTCATCAAGATTGAAGAAAAAAATCTTCCCGCAGTCAAATTTGCGGATAGCTCACTTGTCAAAGTTGGCGATCTTGTCTTTGCGATTGGGAATCCATTTGGTGTAGGTGAGACCATCACTCAAGGCATTGTTTCTGCACTCAACAAAAATGGTATCGGAATCAATGATTATGAAAACTTCATCCAAACAGATGCCTCCATCAACCCAGGAAACTCCGGAGGAGCACTTGTTGATAGCCGAGGAGCCCTCATTGGCATCAACACAGCCATCATCTCAAAAAGTGGAGGAAACCAAGGTATAGGCTTTGCAATCCCCTCAGAAATGGTCAAACGCATCGCTAAACAGCTAATTGAAAATGGAACTATCCGCCGAGGATATTTGGGCGTAGGGATCCAAGATGTAAGCACTGATCTACGAGATACTTATGGCAACCACGAAGGAGCAGTGATCATCAGCCTTGAGGCAGATTCTCCAGCAAAAAAAGCAGGACTTGCGGTATGGGATCTCATCACAAAAGTAAATGATCGCCCAATAAAAAGTTCTGCAGAGTTAAGAAATCTAATCGGAACAATGTCTCCAAATGAAAAAGTTACTCTCACCTACATAAGAGATAAACAAGAAAAAACAGTTACACTGACCTTAGCAGAAAGCAAAGATACTAAAGGCTCTAGTAAAGCAAACAAAAAAGAAACAAATGGAACACAAGGCTTGGATGGTGTTAGTGTTCAAGAGCTTTCTCCTCAAATCAGACAAAGAAATCAAATCCCAAGAGATATTGATGGGGTGCTAGTCAATAATGTCAACGAAGAAAGCAAGGCTTATGAATCAGGCTTGAGATCTGGAGATATTATCGGGCAAATCGAAAATATCACGATCAAAGATTTAGCAAGCTATAAAAAAGCTCTAGAAAAATTCAAAGGCAAGTCAAAACGTATTCTTGTATATAGTCAAAATGGAATCAAAACAATTGTTATCAAATAAATGATCAAATTTCAGCTAGGCTCTATTTTGGAGTCTAGCTCTAGATCGCTTCTTGCAAGTATCTTAACTCTTTAGATATCAAATCAGCCCACAAAGCTTTTCAAACGGCTTAGTTTTAAAAAAATTATTTCAAAAAAAGATTCTTCTATCAATTTTTAAAACCTATCAATATTCTGTCTTTTTAAGAATCTTGATTAAGAATCGCAGAAAACCGAAAGATTTGTATTTAGATGATTTTAAATCAAAATATTTATTTTAAGTTATTCTAAATATTATTAAAAATATTCTGATCACCCTTTCAAAATCTGACTAATATATGCGTTCCTATTTACACACTGATAAAGGAGATACCCTTATGAAAAAGCTTTTAAATAATCCATCTAGGGGGGGGGGGAGAAAGAAACTAACTAATCCCAAAACTACAGATCCAAAAACCCCTTCTCTTTTTGATTCTAAAATTTCTAAAACATTCTTCATTCCTATCATTGCTTCAACTTTAGCGATGAGTTTATCTGGAGCTCAGCCCGCCGATGTGATAGGTCAATACATCGGAGATGGATCATCGGGAAACAATGGAACAACAGGTTCCAAAGGTTCTGATGGCTATAGTGGAACATATGGTGGTCAAGGAAATGATGGATCAAGAGGTGCAAATGGAGCAAATGGTTCAAGAGGAAATGCTTACAACTCTGCTTCAGAAGGCGTTGTTGGACCAACAGACATTAGCTTCACTCAATCTGCTCAAAAAGTCACAGGAGCTACAGGAAGTAAAGGAGGGAATGGAGGTCGAGGGGGTGATGGAGGTCGAGGGGGTGATGGAGGAAGAACAAATATTAACTCTGCTGGAGGAAGAGGAGGAATTGGAGGGGGAGGAGCAGATGGGGGAGTAGGAGCAGATGGACAAACAGGTCAACTTGCACGAGGAGTAAGAGGCACTCTTAATATCAGAGGGGGGTTTTCTCAAGATATTACTGGTGGAAATGGGGGTGATGGAGGTCGAGGGGGTGATGGAGGTCGAGGGGGTGATGGTGGAAATGGGGGAGGAGCCAATCTTGGAGGGAATGGGGGACAAGGCAGGATTGCAGGAGGTGGAGGAGATGGGGGGAATGGAGGTCGAGGGGGTGATGGAGGGAACGCTCAAGGAATCGGGGGATTTACTCTTATCAGAGTCAATGGACAACTCTTTCAAACAATCACAGGGGGTGATGGAGGGAATGGGGGGAATGGAGGTCGAGGGGGTGATGGAGGAAAAGGTGGAGATGCTGGATGGGCTCACGCAAGCAACAGTGACTATAGAGGAGGTGGAGGGAATGGGGGGAATGGGGCAAACGGAGGGAATGGGGGAGATGGGGGGAATGCATATGGAATCTATGTGCAAAATCCAAATACCCAACTCTTCATCAATGGTCTCATTAAACAAACTATTCGAGCTGGAAATGGGGGCAATCACGGAAATGTTGGGGGTGGAGGATATGGTGGGAATGCTGGTCTAGGATGGGCTACAGATGAAACGTTCCGACAGCCAGGCAGTGCAGGAAGTTCTGGATTAAATGCTGGAGTTCAAGGCAATGGGGGGAATGCTTATGGAATCTATATCGAAGATGGAAAAAGTCTCACAATCCAAGGAAATGGAGAAGATAAACTCACTTTCGAGTCTATCTTTTCTGGGACAGGAAGAAACACAAGAGGATGGGTTTTTGCTATCAACAACCAAGAAAGTGGTGTTCTCAATATCAATGGTGTTCAAATCGCAAATGGCACTCCAACTCAAGGACTTAGCAACATCTTCTACAGCATTTATAATGGAGAACAAAATTCTGGAAACTTCTCAACAGGAGGGGGAATCACCACAACCCTCTCAAGAAGTGGAGGAGTCATCACAGGATTTGCTTTCTCTGCAAACACAACCGTTGGACAAGATGGAAGTGGGTTTGGAGGTGGGACAAAAGGTTTGACACAAAACATCTCCACTTCAAACAATGGTAAAGCTTATGGACTTTATGCAATGAGTGGAACTTTGAGCTTTTCTTACAAATCTGGAGTGACCAATACTTACAACATCACAGGAGATGGAACCTCAGAAATCTCTGGGGTCTATGTCTCTGGAGATCAGGTGCGTGTCAATGCAAATAATGATGGAGTTCTTCAAATCAATGTAGGAACAGACAGTCTCGCCAAACAAGCTTCTGGTTTTACCTTTAGTTCAGGGAATAAAAGTCTTCAAGCCACTTGGCTTATCTTCAAATCTAACTCGATCAGAGGAAAATCAGCTTATGGTATCGTCTTAGAAAATAACGCAAATGCAACAATTACAAATTTTGGAAATCTCACTCTATCATCTAATTCTATCAAGGGAACTGATCTTTCTGCTCTCGTTCACTTTGAAGGAAAGGGAAGCATTAGATTAGAAGGCACTCCAAATATCGTAACCAACACCGTTAATGGGGATCACGCTTACCTCTTCTCTCTTTCAAGTGGGGCAAGTGTAGGAAATATAGGTTTTACTCTCAATAATGGCGCGATCAATGGAAACTCATCTGCAGGAATGGTATATGTCCGAACAGGAGAAAAATCCAATTTTTCTACACAATACACATTGCAAGCCAATGCGATCAAAGGAAGCAAAGTCTCTGGCGTTGTTTTCGAGACTGGATCCTACTTTGATGCAAAAAATATTGCTTTTGCTCCCGATTCCATTAATGGGACAAGAGAATCTATTCTCTTTGATTTCTTGGGAACTTCTGATGGAAACCTAGCAAGAGAATCGGTTGTAGAAAATGGAGCATTTAGTCAAAAAAATTCAATCGGGGGAGGGAATGCTTCGGCTTTCACCCTAGAGAATGGAGCTAATGCAAGAATCAGAAATATCACAATTTCTAGCGGATCTATTGGCGGGACAGGTTCAAGCACCGTATTCCATTTCAAAGGAGGCAATCAAGGATTAAGAGTTGAGGGGAAAGCATCTTTTGCTGTTGGCTCAGACCGAACAGGGGAAGCTAGAGGGATTGCCATCACAGAATCTGCAAATATTGCTATTCAATCTGATCAAAACAACACCCTAACTTTTGATCTCACATCTTCTAACAAAACAAGAGGGCTTTGGATCGATGGGGGGAATAAAGAAGTCAATCTTTCTGGAGATATTAACCTAGTCTTCAAAACACTTGGATCAAATGAAGAAGATAACTACATCTATGACAATACAGGTTCAAAACTCACGCTCAAAGGAAGTGGCTCTACAAGTTCAGCTCAAATCATCAATGCAATCAGTGTCGATAACAATATAAGATCTGGATTTTATAATGCTCAAAATGGAAACTACTACATCAATGGAACAACTACATTTGAAAACATCTATTCTGCAGACAAAAAAGTATCTGGGATCTTTGCAAAAGATGGAAAAATCACCTATCAAATCTATAAGGATCTTAATTTCAATAAACTTTCTGGCACACAATCAAGTGGTATCATCCATGAAGGAGGAGCATCAACCTACAATCTGCAATATGCATCTTCCAAGATTATCTTTAATGGTGCTATTACACAAGATGGCATTGCAAACAGAGGTGGAGAAAACTCTTTTAATCTAAATTCATCAAGCAACATCACTTTTGTAGGAGAAATTGGAGGATCAGGGATCAAAAATACAGGTGGGACCAACAGCTTTACTCTTGCTAATGGTGGAGCAAAAATCATTTTTGAGCAAAAAACTCAAGAAGCAGGCATTAGCTCAAGTCTAAATTCTCAAAATACGTTCTTTCTAGGAGATAACGCTCAAATTCAATTCAAACAAGGAAGCGCTAAAAATGCACTCTATCATGCTGGAGATTCAAACAATACCTATCGCCTTAATGGATCTGGATCCAATATAAGCTTTGATACAGTTGGAGCCAATGGGATCAGCAATGCCAACACATCTGGAGAAAATCAATTTTTGCTAGAAGGAAGAGATGCAAAGATCGCATTTACTTCAATTGATCAAAATGGAATCAACTCCCTTGAAAATTCAAAAAATATTTTTACTCTCAGTGGAGAAAATTCCAATATCGCCTTTGAAACAATCAAGGGACGAGGAATACAATCTTTGGGAAATTCAGAAAATATTTTCAATCTCACACACAAGACAGCCTACATTGATCTTAAGAATGTTGGAGGAGATTCTGGAATCTATCAAGCAAGTTCAAAAGAATTAAAGTTTGCTGGAAGTGATAATGGCTCTGGATATATTCAGATTAGAAACCTCAGCAGATCAAGTGGAAATAGATATGTGATCCAACTCACAGAGACAAGCAAGATTTCTTTTGACAAAGCAAGGCTTTATTATGGAGAACATGCTCAATTTGATACATCTAACCATAGGGCCGGAATCTATTCCAATCTCACAGGGTCAGATATCACAAAATTTGTCAAATACAAAATAGGAAATGCAAAAATTTCTACAAATGAAATCTTTGATCCTGAAAATTCATTGCAAGCAAGATTTAGAGTGCAAGCAACAGAAGGCAATATCTATGGAATCTATCTCCAAAACGATATGAACTCTAACTCTCATGTCACATTTGAGAAAACAAAATCTGGTACAGATTCAATCCTTATCATAGATACTCTCCAAGCCAAAGAAAATACAAATGCTTATGGAATCTACCTATCTGGAAAACTTAATCTCACGCTAGATCAAGCTCAAATCAAAAATATCAGATCTTCAGGGACTGGAAATTCCTATGGGCTCTATGTCGATAATAATTCCTCTATCACGCTCAATGCTAAGAGTATCCAAACAAAAGATTTTGGTTCCAACAAAAACTCCTTTGTCCTTTATACAGAGGAAGGAAGCACAATAGAGTTCAAAAATGGTGCTTACTTCATCAATGGTGATACAAGGAATCTTAAAGCTGGAATCCTCACAACAGAAAATGGGATCTATCATTTTGGCGGTCAAGTGATTTTTGATCCCATCATCGCAGAAACAGGCAATGCTTATGGAATCCACCATGCAGTCCAAGATGGGACATACAAAATCGACTCCAAAGGAATTTTGCTCTTTAGGCAAATCAAATCACAAAATGGCGAATCTATAGGATTCGGGCTAGGAGAAGGAATCTCTAGTCAAGATAGTTTTCTTTCTTTCCAAAAAGGAGCAAAACTCATTTTTGAAAACATAGAAGGAAAAACTGCGGGGGGAATGGCTCTTAATGGCGGAACGCTCACAGCTAATCATTTGATTTTTGCGAATATTGCCGGAGAAAAAACTGAGTATGGAATCAAAGGAAATGGAAATGATCTGACACTCAATCAAAAATCACTTGTCTATTTTGGGCTCAATGGACAAGCAAAAGATTCCTATGCAATCGCATCAACAGCCTTATCAGGAGATCAAAATGTCACTGTCGATAATTCTGCCCTAGTCTTCAACTTTGGTAATGCCAATGCTAAGATCATCAATGAAACAAGATTTCTCAATCTAACACTCAAAGATGGAGCCAGATTGGTTTTTGGAACAGATGGAAATCCAAATAAAACAATTGATTTAGGAGTCATCCACAACCTAGAATCAATAGGACAAATCAATGCAAATTCTGTCTATGGAAATACCCTTGATTTGACACAAGCGACAAACAACATTATCGATCTTTCTGCTTCTCCAATCTATCATGCTCAAAGTGGAGAAGTCAGTATGCCTGATTTGGGCTATGCTCAAAAAAGAGAGTATTACAAAATCCTCACGATCGGAGATCAATCAAGAGGAACCTCAAAAGGAATCTCAGGCAACAATCTCATTTTTAGACTCTATGCAGATGCAAATAGTGCAGACAAAGTCATGATCAATAAGGCCGATCTCTCCAATGGCAATCAAACCCATTATTTCCAAGTAAATTTGGCCAATGAGAACATGCCAAGACTTGTCAATCGTGGATTTGATAATGACATCATCCTTATAGAAGTCAATGATCCCTACAAGTCTTCTGTTGTATTTAAAGGATTAAATGCCAAAGGATCCAGCTTTGATTCAAAAGATGATCGCCTTGTAATTCAAAAAGGATTTAGCAACTTTCTTGTGGATATCCAAAACAAAGAAGAAGGATCTTATTATCAATACTACATCCCTAGCGGAGCAAAACTTATCGCTAAAGGTCTAGATGGAACTTATGCCAAAACGGCTATTCAGGCTTATTTGAGCACTTATCAAGTCTTCACAGCAAATTTCAACTCTCTCAACAAAAGAATGGGAGAACTTAGAGATTCTGTAGGAACAGAAGGATTTTGGACAAGGGTATATAATGGACAGCAACACCTTGATTTTGCAACAGGCTCAACAGTCAATTACACCTCATTGCAAGCAGGATTTGATGAGAAATTGAGCTTAAAAGATGCCGGAGCTTATTTTGGTGTGGCTTTCACTTATTCTTTTGGAAAAAGTGATTTTAATAGCGTTGTTGAGAGAGAAAGAGCTGCGAGCGTCATCAACTCTAGCATGCTCAATGCTCTAGATTTTGCACTCTATGCAAGCTATATTCAAGATCAAGAGATGGGAGGATTTTATAGCGACAGTATCGTGAAAATTTCTCACATCATGAACTCACTCTCCACAACTGGAACAGAAAAGTATGATGTGAACTCTACGGGTGCAAGCTTCTCTCAAGAATTTGGATATAGAGCTAAGCTTCCTTTGGGTTTCTTCATCGATCCTCAAGCAGAAATAGGCTATGGATATCTTGGAGGGAAAAATTTCACCCAAGTTTATGTGGATAACAACACACAATATACCGAAAAAGCCAAATATACACAAGATGAGATACATCTCATTAGGAGCAGAGCGGGGGTTAACTGGGGATTTGATTTCAAAGATTTCTTTGAGGCAGATTCTAAAGCCAATGCAAAACTCTATCTTGGCACTTATTATGTCTATGATTACATCGCCAATGGGAATATCTCTATGGACAATATGGATATAGCCAAACAAAGACACATCATCTCAACAAACCCATACGAATCAACTGGAAGATTTGTCATGAATATTGGGACAAATGTATCTTTCAAAGATGACACGAGGCTTTATTTTGACTTTGAAAGAAGTTTTGGTGGGAAACTCACAACAGAATATCAAGTCAATCTAGGAGTAAGAGTGAGCTTTGGAGAAAATATCAGCAAAAGAGTCGCTTATGAAGAAGAACCCAAACAGGTCAAATGGAAAATGACTCCAAAATTCAGTGAAGTAAGCAAAACCGAAGAAAATACAAAACAAGAAAACACAACAGAAGAAAAGATAACACAAGAAAATCAAAATATCCAATCATCGGCTCAGCAGGCTTTATAAAAACAAACAGCTCAAAGCTGAGTCCGAGAATAATAGAAAAAAAAAGGGGGGGGGGGATAAAACATTTTATGGAGTCCCTTTAGCGTGTGGGGACTCCAAAAGTGTTTTTAGTGTTTTTTCATCAATAACTTTTTTTGAAGAATGTTTTTGATGTTTTGTGTCTCTACTCTCCCTCTCCTAGGGAGGGTAAGACCTTCTAGACGATATTTATCATTTCTTTAATTAAAACAAACTACTTCATTTTAAATTTTTATTAATTGACTTATTTTATTCTAACTTTGGTATCATTCACACTTTTAATAACACAAAATAGGAGAATATATGCACGCTAAAAACAATAAAACATTAAAGTGCGTCTTTAACAACCTCGAGCAAAACTCTAAAAATTACCTATTCAAACCACTAATTGCAAGCTCACTAGCCTTAGCATTGAGTGCTGGGAGTGTGCATGCAGATCAAGAAGTAAGTAAGCCAGGGTGTGTGGGAGGAGATGGAACCTGTACGGATATTAATGGAGATTTGACGTTTAAATTCGGAACAGGAAGCACGACTCAAATTTCTGAAGACTTTAGAACTGTAACCATGTCGAATTCAACTTCGAATGTTGATCTGAAAGATACTAGCTTTAATGGCGATGCCTTTAATTTCCCAAATTCAACAATGACCATTGACTTTAATGGACAAAGTTCTAAGACTTTCAATCTCACTGCAGAAGCAGCAGAGTTTAAGGGGAATCTAAAAATTTCTGGTAGCGGTAACAGCAATCAATTTACAGGCGTTTTCAAACACGGAATGACTGGAAGCATCAATATCGGATCTGATACTCAAGTCTCCAGTGCCAATACTTCTTTTACTTTTGGAGATGGTGCTCAAAATGCACAAAACACAGAAACAGTAAAAAAACTTGAAGGAAAGATTACGATTCAAGGTGCACAAAATGCGACCAATAACATTACCTTCAAAGAAAACTTTACAACACAAGGCATCTGGACGATCCAAGGAAATAGTGAAGTTATCTTTGAAAAAAATGCCACAATGGAATCTAATGACGAGGTCATCTATACGGGGTGGTATGCAGATAAATCTGCTGCCAAGGCTTCTTTCATCTTTCGGGGAACAAACAATTCAATCAAAAACACAAGTAATCCACAACATGGAATCGCTATCCAAGCAAATGCAAATTTTAATGGAAAAACAGCAGAAAATCATCTTTTGTTTGAAGGGGAAAATTCCATCAATACAATTGAAGGCAATATTATCGCAACAGTAAATTTAAACAATGGAACTCGTAAGGGAAGTAATGAAATTGTCTTTAATCAACAAACTGCAACCAACACAATCGCAGGAAATATTCTCACGCAAGGGAATTCAAGCTCAGAAAATAAAATAACTTTCCAAGGAAAAACTTCCAATACGATCACGGGAAATATTGACACCTCTGTAGGAACAGCAATGATTTCTTTTGGGACACTTGAAAGAGATGGCATTGCAACCACTCCTTCTAATACGATCACCGGAGAAGTAAAAGCCAATACATCGACCAATAAGATCTCCTTTAACACATCAGGAAACAATAAAATCACAGGAAAGATAAGAGCTTGGGGAGGGGGAACTGCTCTAAATGAGATTATTTTTAGAGGAACTGGGACTAATGAAATTGAGGGAGAGATCTCTGCAGAATGGCAGAATAGTTTAAGCAAAAATACCAATATCATTACTTTTGAAAACCATTCTGGAGACAATAAGATCTCTGGCAATTTGACCAATAATGCTCAAACAAACATTATTACTACTTCTGCCAATAGCCAAAATTCCAGCAATACAACAATCAAGGGAAATATTCAAGCATTGGGTGGTGGAATAGCAACCAACACAATCACTCTCCAATCTCAGGGCACCAATAGAATCATTGGAGATATCACAACAGGAGGAAATAGCAATAGCCACAACTCCAACAATATCTACATCTCTGGTAAAGCAAGCAATACCAATCTTTGGAGTTTGGATACCAATACCCTTTCATTCTTTGCAGGAAATATCACAACAGATTCTGGAATCAACAATAATACAAACATCGTCTTTGAAGATAGTATTTGGTTGCCTGCTAACTACAAAGAGCTTGTAAGCAATAACAGTGGAAGATTAGAAGAAAATAGCGAGACTATTCCATCCATTGAAACTGGAACCTTAAAAAATAACTATGGAACCACAAACATCGTCTTAAGAACTTCAAGTCCCACTTTGACCCAAGGCACTTCGATGTTTAATGTCATCAATGCTGGAAACAATGGAAAAACAAATATTGTTGTCCAAGGACAAGTCAATATTGGAGCCAATGTGACTTATGGTGGAAGATTTGATGAAAATAACAATTACATCTGGGATGGGACCAGTCATCTTGGAGAAGTGACCTTTATCTTCGCAAATAACAATAACTCTGGAGCTACACCACTTGGAACAAACCCTATCCAAGATAATTTTTCAAACAACAGCACTGATGTTTCGGGCACAAGCTCTAAAGTCCTAGGTGTTATTTATCAAGATGGAGTCAAACTTAAGCTTAAAGATAAAGTTGTAAAAATCGGAGGTCACAATACATCATTCATCCAAGCTTATAAAGATTATTTCTCTAACATCGCAGACAATGGATTGCTCACGCTTACAACAGATCGCAAAAACACAAGTAGCAGAAGCACTAACACCCAAACAGATACCATTACTATCAAAGGTCTTGCTCTAGGAGATATCTCAGAGCTAGGATCAAGCAATGTAGGTGATGT
>NZ_JAJTNB010000004.1 GCF_021300655.1 Helicobacter kayseriensis | reverse complement strand
GAATTTAGTTTCTATAAATCTTGCTTCATTTTTAAATCGTGAGACAGAGAAATTTACTCTTCCTTGAAATTCTGCACTACTAAAATCAACTTTCCCTTCAAAATCACAGGCCCTGCATTCAACATCTCTTTCAAAAACACAACCTCTTGCATTCAAGAAATCTTTAAAAGTGCAATCGCTGAAGACTAGCTTGCTTTTTATCTTGGGAAAAACAAGTGTACTTTCAAAATTACAGAGCCAAAACTCAATCTCCATCTCTTCAAGCCACAGCGTTTCATCGATCCTTCCGATCTCAACATCTGATACTACAAACTTAGATTCTGTTTGTTGAATATTGCTTTTATCGATTCCTAAAAGCTTCGCGAGTTCTTCTACTGTCATTACTTCTCTCCTTCAATGATTCCAATCTCCTCAGGAGTGAGGTTGTAGAGGGAATAGACTAGGGAATTAATTTGGGATTCTAGCTCTTGGGTAGGGGAGCTGGGATTTTGCTCTTTTTGCGTTTCTCTTAAAAAGTAGAGGATCGCTTCATAGAAGGCTTTGGAGTGGAGATCTTGAGGGGATTTGGGGAATTCTGCTTTGTTGGCTAGGGATTTGACTTCGATAAGCACTTGAGCCTCTCCCTCGACATAAATCGCACTATCGATTCTGCCTTTGGTATTGCAGTCATAGCCAAAGCTTTGGTGCAAGAATTTCTCGATCTCTTTTTTCTGATATTCCTCATCGCTTCTTTTGGTGGCTTTGTCTAGGAAATTTGAAAGATTGGCTTGGAAGCGTTTGAGGTCTTCATCTTTTGGGACTTTGGGGCTGTGAGATTTGATGAAGTCTTGGAGTTTTTGTCCTTTGAAATAGATCATATGTTTCCTTTGTGGTTTTGTAGAGATACCCCCCTCCCCCCTTTTTTACTAAGCTTGGTTTGGCATTTTTTCAATATAGAGGCTTTGGCTTGGGAATGCAAAGCTAAGGTTGTGTTTATCTAAGATCTCCATAATCTTTAGCATCACATCTTGACGCACATCAAGCCATTCTCCCCAATTGGTCGTTTTGGAGAAACAATACACCAAAATATTGATCGAGCTTCCCGCAAACTCATCAAGCACGACAAAAAGATTGCTTTTGTATCCAAGGAGATCATCAAGTGAGATAATACTGCTTTTGAGATCAAGTTCATAATGGCTAAGGGGTTGTTTCTCATCATCGGCTTTAGCAATTTGTGGGTGATGAAGAAGCATTAGCTGGATATCTCTAATGCAAGCTTTGATTTGCTCTGGGGTTGAGCTATAAGTGAGTCCTACTTGGAATCTAATGCGTCTTCCTCTCTTGCGACGATTCCAATTCCTCACGCTTCCATTGGCCAAAAGTGAGTTGGGAACAAAAAGCATCGCATTATCAAATGTTCGAACTGTCGTGCGTCGCAATCCGATCTCTACCACAGTCCCCTCAACATCACCACACACGATCCAATCTCCTTGGTTGAAAGAGTTATCAAACAAAAGCACGACTGAGGCGAAGAAATTGGCAAGCACATCTTTGACCGCAAACGCCACAGCTAGCCCACCAATCCCAAGTGAAGCAATCAAGGCAGAAACATTGAATCCAAAATTTTTCAAAAGCACGAGTATGGCAATCACGACGATGAAAAAGTATGTCACTTTTAGCAAAAGATTGATCACTTCACGACGGAAAGAGTTGTTACGCTGGGCAAGACCTCCCAAAATCGCAGTCCCATATCCTTTGAAGAGCAAAATAATCAACCAAGTCAAACTCAAGATAAAACACGCATTCACCCACATTTTGAGCTTAGGAGAAACAGGGTTTGGATAGACCAAGATATCCAAAGAGAGATTAAAGCTAATCAATAAAATCAACCACAAAATAGGTGTAGCGATTTGCTCTTTGATCTGCTCTTGGACGATCTTGCTTTCAAGGAATTTGGAAAACAGACTGATTGATTTGAGCAAAATACGCGCGATCAAATGTCGCACAAAAAAGAATGCAAGGAAAATCACCACAGAGAAGATCAGCTTCACAACCGCAGGATATTGAATCTTCTCTGGGAGCAATTTGACAGTTTTGTCCAAAATCACACCAAGATCAAAACTACTCCAAATACTTTTGGGAAGCAAAAGATCGATACGACTTTTCAAAAAATTGAGAATCTCTACATAGCTTTCAAGCGTTATTTCAAGCTCTTGCTGTTTCTCTTCTACCTCTTTAGCCTCTTGTGGTTTGAGTCCTTTGGTAGAGATAGGATTCTCTTCTGTGATGGCTTTGATTGTCTGCTCAATCTCTCCCTTGACTTGCAGATGCGTGGTGAAGAAGTGATTGCGTTTTGAGAGAGTTTGGGCGCATTCTACCAAGGCCTTTTTGCTCTTAAGTTCTTGCAAGATTAAAGAATTGATAGCAGTTGAGTAGGGATTTTGCATCGTGCTTGAGAGCGCATTTTCAAGCTCATTGATGGATTGGTTGAGCGTTTCAAATGGTGCGATCTCTCCATCAACGATACTTGTGATGATTTTTTTCATCAAGGCTTCTTTTTTCTGAGAAGCTCTAATGAGTGCTTGAGCGGAAGTTTGGTCTTGGGAGAATTTATTGATATTGATCACTTCTTGTGTCAACTCATAAAAATCCTTTCCCCCCAAAAACACTATTAAACTCACTAAAAAAAATAATTTTTTTATCATAAAAAACCCTTTAAATTTATTTGCTAAGACTAGTTGAGTCCCTAAAATTCTTACGTGTATTGATGAAATAATCACTATTATAAGGAGAAGGTTTCCTCACTTCATTGTTATTTCTAATATCATTTTTTGTATTGTCTGTAATGACAGGGATATTTCTTGGATCATACTCTGGAGGGGGAGGAGGGGGAGGGGGTGTTGAAGATGGCACCTTGAGGCGTCTTGTATTTTTGGGACCGAAGTTAAATCTCACACCCATATTGACTGCATAAGTCGTGCTTGTATCTCCCAAAAATCCTGTTGAGGCTTCAAGATAGACTCTTGAAGATTCGTTGAGAATGAAGTTTGCCCCTGCTTGAAGCAATAGATGAAAATCTCCACCATATTTATATTCCACTGTATTGTTTCCATCATCTAAGCGAACACTTCCTCCATTATTCACCTCATAGACAATTGACCCCCCTAGCCTAATATCTCCCTTAAATGAAGAATAATCCATCGCATATGCACCAACCAATCCCGCACGCATAATCACAGGGAAAGAATAGCCCAGATTGGCTTGGATTGTCGTATCTGAGAGATCTACAAAGCTCAAATCATTTCCGTGGATATAGCCACTAGTCACCTGTGCTTCAGGTTGCAAATAAAAATAGTTATATCGCTTTTGCCCAAGTTTGAATTTCTTCCCAATTTCTACGCTTGCCATCAATTTATGGTTGAGATATTTGGGAGAATTTTTGGCTAGAGAGTAGTAATTGATCTCATACATTCCATAACTCATAATGTATTTGGCAACCACATCGACATAAAAATCATTTTTCGCCACAAACACATCATAGAAGTTAAATCCTACATTGTGGATATCCCCTGTATAGTCTTTGCTATTTGGAGAGACCAAAGCATAGCTCAATGCAAATCCAAGGAAATTTTGCCCTCTCAAAGAAAGAGAATTTTGATCATATCCAATCCAACCTGAATAATAATAATCGTCGACTTTGATATGGGTTTGTGTTTCTTTTGTGCCATTGATTCCCATATAATACCTCGCCCAAAGCCCATCAATCCTTTTGAGCTCTTTAAGCTCTCCAAGTCGCTGGTTGAGCGTCTCTGTTTGGATTGAAAAAGCACGATATTGGCTTTGCAAAATTGAAGCGATCACTTTCGTGCTATAAGATGGTCCAGTGTTGGTTGTTTTCCCCAAAATCCAATCCCACCCATTGCCCTCTTGAGCATTGACTTTTTTCACATCGGTTTGATAGGCTTGAGTCCCAATCTCAAGATCTCTTCCTGCAAAGCTCACTGTTGTCTCAGGATCATCTACATGAGCTACGACGATATACTTCCCATCTAGATTCTCTGTGTAGGTTTTTTGGTTATACACAACTTGAATAATATGGCTTCCTAAGGCTATTTGGGCACTGACTTTGTCTGCTAGATTGGCTCCTATATCGACATAAACCCTAAACACACCATTTAATCCATTGAGACTTGAAAGCCTCAAAGTCCTTGCTCTTGTCTGCCCATCTTGAGGGACTACATCAGAAGCCACCATATCTTTCCCCACTCTTTTACCCACTCTTGCCTCATCTCTATCTTTGGTCATATCAATCATACTGATTTGAGAATGAGTAGAATCTGCTGCCATTAGAGCTTCATCAATGACCGAAGAAGATGAGTTATTGATCACAAGGCTTTTGAGCGTAGAATCTCCTGTCATAATCCATCGCCCACCAAATGCACCATTTGTCCCCAAAGTTGCCTTTCCAATCAGTGGTTGCTCTTGAGTGATGATCCCCTGGAGTTTTCCTCCATTGAGTGCAATATCAAGCGTTGAGGTATCTTGAGGGGTAATATCAAAATCAATCAAAGCATTGCTCAAAGAAACAATAGAAGCTGAAGCATTTTTTGTTATCACAAGTTGGCCTGAGATTTGAGCATTGTTTCTCCCTACAAGAGCTAGGGTTGCATTGTCTTTGATTGTGAGCATATCAATAGAGCTATTAGAATAATTTGTTGTCAAGATACTAATCGCATTGGTCCCACCAGTCCCTAGCTCTTTAATCGTTCCATTGGAGTTATCAAGCTGTATATTCAGCTTTCCATGCACTAAATCTATACGCTCAGAATTGATCGTTGAGCTAAGCGAATCAAAATCGATATTTCCAATTAATGTCGCCCCTGTATTTTCAAGAATCGATCCGCTATTAAGCTTGATCTCTAGGTCATTCTCACCCTCTTTCTTGGCTCCTGTATGGTTGATACTTCCTTGTAACTTGGATTGATTATTGAGTGTGATTTCCATTTTGGGCGTAGCGATTGAGGTAATCGTTGATTTCATAGTAGAATGATTATTCAAATCAATTTTCACTATGGAGTTTGTCGAAGAAAGATCTCCAATCAAACTTGAACCTTGCAAGCGATTATCATCTAGGTTGATTGTTGCATTCAAAGAATTGATTGTGATGTTTCCTCTCATAGTTGAAGAATCGCGATAATCCAAAAACAAATCACCACTATTTTGGACAATATTACCGATCAAAGAAGATTGTGCATTAAGCAATATTTCTGTATGTGAAGGGAAGTTTTGATTGGAAACAACTAAAATATTGCTAGCGATAGAAGATTGATTAAATGCTTTGAGCACCGCTTTTGAATCTATCAAAGTGATTCCGTTCGTGCCATCTGCTTGTTGTGTAGATTGATGATCAAGAGTAATCAAGACATCTTCGAGATTGCTGATACTAATCTTTCCAAGCGTAGAAGACTCATCCATCAAAAGATGTGCAAACTCAGAATCTTTAAAAATCGTCTCTCCTCCAACGCTTGATTTATTGGTCATCACCAAATCAAGCTTCCCTCCATTAAACTCAAAATTCTTAGTAATTGTCAGACCAGAAAGAGGGAGAGGGAAAACCGGCTCTTTTCCAGGATGCAAGTTTTCAATCTGAACAGGTTCAGTATTGGTCAGATTTGTGTTTGTAGAGATGAGATTCCCCTCTATCACATTGCCCTCTCCTGATCCGCCTAGATACACATCTGTATCATCAAATCTCACATCTCCTGTAACAGAACTTCCATTTTCAATCGTCAAAATAAGGCTAGGTGTCTTATCTCCCCTTCCTGTCATTGTGAAGCCCTTGGCGATATTTGTATGATCCAAAGTCATCACCGTATTGCCACGCGTGATCGCAATCGTCCCTCCAATCGAAGAATCTTTGAAATGAAAGTGAGCATTGGCATCTGTGAGCTTAATATCTCCCCCAATATTTCCTCCATCAAAATCACCCCCGACATTCCCTCCATTGATTTCAATATCCCCCCCTATCGTCCCTCCACTTCCGATATCAAGCTCCAAATCATTATCTGGATCATTTGAAATCACACTGCCTGTGATTTTTGAATCATTGATAACCGTGAGCTTTGAGCTTGAATGACTGAGTGTAAAGTTTCCAGTTAGAATCGTGACATGATCAAGCTTGAGAAGATTGACAATCTCTCCTTGGGCATTTTTGGGACTATCGCTGATTGTGTAATCTTTAAGCTGTGATCCTTCATCAAAGATCACTTTAGATCTGATGGCCTGATTGATACTTGTAGGATTAGAAAAATTGGCCTTTTTAAAGGTGATATTTGCAGTCCCTCTATTTTGCGTAAAAATCCCTTTAAGGGTGAGCCCTGTGAGTTCTCCAGAAAGACTTCCATCATTTTGAGTGAGATTTTGCTCAAAAGTTTCTATCCTATCTTGAGCAATGCCGTTATCTAATACTGTCTGAACATTATGGAGTGTAATGTCTTTTTTGACAATCGATGATCCTCCCAAAGACCAATGCAAGCTTCCCCCAGTCTGTGTATATTCTCCTAGCAATTCAGAATTTTGACGCATATCAAAGCGAGTTTGGGTTTGGTGGTTGGTGATATTCCCTGTGATTCTTGTCTGAAGAGCTTGGAGGTGTTGCTCTCCATTGGTTTGTGTGATATTTCCCTCCAACAAAACACGATTTGAAAACATCAAATTCGTGCTCGTTGTATCCTGTGAGACAATATCAGCTTGGATCTTTGAATTATTGCTTCCTCCAACCCAAACTCTCCCACCTGTAAAGGTAAAATCACCATCTCTTGATTGGCTATTTTTGAAATCTAGCCACAAAGAATGATTGTTGGATGTGACGCCCCCTGTGAGAGTAGAGCCATTGTGAAAATTAAATGCCCCCATATATTCCTCAAAATTCTCACGATTTGCGACAGGTTGATTCCCATCTTGAACTTGCAATCCTCCATTGAGAGTGGATTGTGTAAAGGTGAGTTGCACCTTTCCATCATCTCGCGTCGCATCACTAAACTGCTTCAATCCACCATTGATGATAGAACCCTTTGAGATTTCTCCTGTAAGGGTGTTGGATAAGTTTTTAAATGTCATACTGTTGTGGATTGTTGATGCAGAAATCTTCATCAAAGCCCCTCTATCATAAGGCACAGCCCTTACTTCAGTGAGAAATACTCCTTTTTGGATACTTGACTTATCCAAAACAAATCGCGATAAATTCCCCCCTGATTGATTAAACATTCCCCCTATTTTTGTCTCCTCCAAAGCTTTAAAATACATCACTCCTCGAGTTTGTGTGATGCTTTCAGCGATATTGGTTGAGGTGGCATTGATCGTGGTCATTCCACCTGTATTAGAAACCCCTCCATTGATCTGACTTTTTACAAATGTTGCAGTAAGCTCTGCAGAATTTGACACAATAGATCCATCAACAATTGATTTGTTGACACTAATGGTCAAATCTCTTTGGTTTTGAGTTGCACTCTTCATCGTTGAATTCTCATTCAAAGAGAGCGTTGTATTTGAATCATTTCCTGTAAATTCCCCCATAGTTGAACCATAAAGAGTGATATCACTTCTCCCCGTGTTAAGGTTAAATCCTGTGACAGAAATCGCTTGCAATGTGCTGTTTCTAAACTCCATATTGGTCGCTGCATTAGAGATTGTGATACTTGAATCAAATTGTGCTTTTTTGAAGGTTGCATTTGATTCTCCGCCTGTTTGGACAAATCCTCCTTTGAGATGGAGTCCATTCATCCTTGCACTTAGATTCCCACCTGCTTGGGTAATGTTGCCCGTGATTGTTGCAGTTTGGGTGGCGGGATTTTGATTTTCATTGGCCAAAAGTGTGGCTCGCACTCCATCAGCAATCTGCACTCCCCCCTCTAGCGTTCCCTCAATCCTTGCGCTTAGCGTTCCTGCACTTTGTCGGATATCACCTTGCATTGTAGAGCCACCAAGCAGTGTAGCATTTGTCTGCGTGTCATTTAATAAACTCCCCACAAGCTTTCCACCCGAAGCGATATTGACATTTAATGTTGTCCCGATTCCACTAAAAATCCCCCGATTTCCCGCACCATTTGTCCCACTTGTCAGAGTAAGAGTTGCATTATTTTTGATATCAAATGTCACTTGATGCTGAACGCGTTGCATATTTGCAATGCTCAAATCAAGATTGAGATTGCCTCCATTGACATTAAAGGTCGCACTAGCCCCATTTTGCAAAAAGAGCATTTGCATTTGATTGATCGTGCTATTTCCTGTGCTATTGACTGTCAGATTTCCTGATCTCATCAACTGCACGCCATTGATTGTTTGACCAGTAATGTTCTTTGTTTGGGTATCAGTAATCGTCCAATCGATTCCATAATGAGGGCTAACCAAAAGAGCAGAAAGAGCAAAAGCAGGGGCGAATGTTTTCATTTGTGCTATTGATTGCCTCCATTATTTTGATTGAGTTCAATTGCTTGATCTCTGAAATTCTTCCTCATCATTGGTTGAGGAGCATAACCATTGACTGAACCATTGAGATTCCCGCGCGTATAGGTAGGCACATCGCGTCTTTTTCCTTGATAATTCATATCAATATCTTTTGTTGTAAAGTTTCGAATCACTGGGACAGTCCTTCTATCATCGATGGGTTGAGGAGCTGGATCATAGGGATTATAAACCATTGGCACCTCAGATACAATATTGTTTCTTCTTCCGAAAGCAAAACGCAGTCCAAGATTGACATTAAAAACCGTATTATAGCTTCCAAAGAAGCTTGTATCAAATGCGCTATACATTCTAAAATTATCGGCAAATTTCACATCTGCATAAGCGCTGAGCATCAATCTAAAATCTCCCTTTTGCTTTGTTTTAAAGGTCGTTGATTGATCACTGAAATTCAATTCTCCTCCACTATTGACATCATATGCAAGAGAAGTTCCGACTTTAAGATTGCTGCGTATTTTTTCCCCAAAAGCCTTTCCATAAAAAACGCCCAACCTCATCATTGCTGGTGCATTATGCCCAAGAGTTGCATGGATGGTCTCTCCGCTTACATCAATAAAATCTGTTTGTATCCCTTGAATGTATCCACTTGTGATTTGAAATTGTGGCTCGATATAAGAACTCTTCCTTTTTTGCCCTAAATAAAAGGTATAGCCCAACTCAAGATTGGCCAAAAACTTGTGATTTTTAAATTTTGGTTCATTGTGTTTGAGAGCAAAGTTGGAGATCGCAAACTCGCTTGAGGTATAGATATATTTTGCAAGCAGATCAAAATAAAATCCACTATGTGCCTTAAAGACATTATAAATCCCCAAAGCAAAGCTTGATGCATTTCCAAGATAGTCTTTGCTCTCCATATTCATCCCTGTGAAGTTAAAAAATGCACCCAAGAAATTATGCCCTGTCAGTCCTATAGCGTTGTAGTCAAACCCACTCCAAATCGAATAATACTTATCCACCGCACTCGTGCTATAGTCATTGGCATCTTTGCTTGCTTGACCGATAAAGGATCTCACCCAAAAACCCTGATCTCGCTGGATATTTTCAAGTCCTCCCAATCTCCGATCCAAACTATCTGTTTCAACAGCAAAGATTCTATATTGACTTTGCAAAATTGAGGCGATGATTTTAGAGCTATAACTCATCCCAGCAGGAGTTGTTTGCCCCAAAATCCACTCAAATCCTGTGCCAGTTTGTGCATTTTCTTTCAAAATCTCCGTGTCATAGCGCGTCAATCCCACTTCTGTTTGCGTCCCTATAAAGCTTACTTGGGTATTTGCATCATTGACTTTAGCCAAAACAATCCGCTCATCAGGACTTCCGATCTTAAAGGTATCACTGCGATAACTCACCTGAATCGCATGCTCCCCACTTGCATTTTCAGCCAAAATATAATCTGCAAGATTTGTCCCCAAATCCACATACACCCTAAATAATCCGTGATTTCCTACAAGGTTTTGGATATGCAACTCTCGCACATAAGTTTGATGATCAGGGGGAGGAGGAATCGTTCCATCTTCCAAAGGATCGGGTTTTTTGACAAGCTCTTTTCTCACACGCGAAGACGTCTCATGATCTCCAAAATTCATCGTCAAATCTACAACGCTCAAAGGACTCTTAAGCACAGGAGAAAAAATAGCCTGACTGATTAGTGCATCTTCGCTATTTTGGATATCAAGTTTCACAACTTTAGAATCTCCAGTCACCGCCCATCTTCCTCCAAAATCACCCGATTCTCTTAGTTTGACCTCTCCACTTGTAAAGTGATCTTGCAAAATCACTCCTTGCAAAACCCCTCCATTTAATTCTACATTGAGCCTGCTTGCTGTATCAACAAGGGTTGTATTGAAATTGAGATTCCCATTTCCTGTCGCTTGATATGTGGCTTGTGTTCCCTCTTTGAGTTGGATATCCACCCCTTCAAGGCGTGATTGACTTTGTGCTTGCACGCTTAGCTCAACTTTGGAAAAATCTCCCTTTGTGATTTGAGCATGACTTGAATTTTTGGCAACAATCTTTGCAAGAATCGAATTAAGCTCAAGAGATCTAATCACCTCCGGATCCTCTTCTCTATGAGTATCATGCTCTGCATGATCAAATACCAAATCAAAGCTTCCTCCACTTGCACTGATTTTGTTTGAGATCAATCTAGATTCCTCAAAGAATAAAGATGACTTGATATTTTTAAGCTCCATTTCCCCTCTAAAAGTTGATTGAGCTTCAAATTGAAGGGTTAGGGATTTTTCTTGGTTGGGTTGAGCGGTTTGTGAGAGATTGAGTCCTACAAAAGATTGTGATGCTGTGATGCTTAGATCTGAATCAGTTAGCTTTGCAGAATGAATGGCATCAGGGGCATTAATTGTTGATTGTGTCAGAGTGGCTACCAAAGAAGAATGATCAGCCTTGATCGAAGAAGTGAGTGCTGAGTTTTGTGCAAGATTGATTGTTGAGGATACATTTGAGAAAGTGATCCCAAAAGGATTTTCCCCTGTTGCTGAAGTAATTTGAGAGACAGATGCGTTAAGCAAAAACTCTCCCTCAGTTTGTGTGATATTCCCCCTAAAACTAGAAGAAGAAAGAGAGATAGAGGTTTTAGTCGCATTGGTCGCACTCAAATCCCCCTCAATCAAAGATTGATTCTCTCCAATCAATGAAGTTGTGCTTTTGTTTTCTGTGAAAATATTGCCTTTAATGAAAGACTGCTGAGTGAGCGAGATCGTATTATCTGGACCCCCAATGATTTTGACTTGATTTTGAATACCTGAATTTTGAGCAAACTTAAGGAAGGACGAATTGGCCTCTGTGATTGTTACTTTTCCTTCAAACAAAGAATGATCTTGGAAAAGAATATTGGATTGTCCAAAATGCTGATCAAAAGTCCCATGAAGCGTTAGACTTGAAATCTCCCCTGTAAGAATAGAGACGGATCCTGCATCTGTTCCCCTTGTAGTGAAATTCCCCATAATCTCATTATTTTCTGGACTTCCTGTGAGATGGGCAGTGGTATCGACAAACTCGATATTCCCTCCCACTTTTGAAGTATTGCTTAAATCAAGGTTGATTTTTCCTCCTGTGGCTTGAATATTTCCCTTGATTTGAGAGTGGTTAAACTTGATCGTGTTTTCACCATTATTTGCCACAAGATTCCCACTAATCACACTTTCATTTGCAAAACTCACATCAGAGTTTGTATTTGTAAGCAAGATATCTCCACCAATCTTTGTTGAATCTGTTTTTCCTTTAATGCCTCCTGTATCAAAGGTAATATTTCCTGTGATTGTGGAATTGAGCGTATCAAGCCTCAAAACCGAATCTCCACTTCCTTGAATATTTCCATCAATCGTTGAAGCATCCATTTTTAAAAGTGCATGTGCGGCATCTTTGAGTGTCAAATCTCCCGTCATTATCGTGCCTGCTAGAAGTTTGAGCGTATTATCATCTCCTCCGCTAATTGTGTAGTTTTTGAGAGTTGAATTTTCAAAGACAAGAGAGGAGCTGATAGCATTTGTAATAGTTGTATCACCTTCAAAAGAAGAATTTGTAAAGGTTGCATTAGAGATCCCTCCCATCTGTGTATAGGTCCCCTTGAGTGTCAATCCATTCATTGACCCATTGAGATTTCCTCCATTTTGAGCAAAATTTCCTCCAATCTGATTCCCAACTCCACTCCCTGACAATGTGGCATCAACATTATTAAGCGTGACATTTCCTCCTACAATTCCCTTATTGGATAGATCAAAGCCAAGCGTTCCTCCCGTCTGAGTAATGTTTCCAGTCAAAGTCGCTTGTTGAATTGTAATTGAGCCGACAGTATTGGTGTTTGTAATGCTTCCTTGAAATGTAGAATCTTGCTTGATGATTACTTCTTGTTTATGATTGGTTTGTGTCAAATCTCCAATGAATTGAGAGTTTGTATCAACGATTAGTTTCAAATCCGCATCTGTCACTTGCATTTGAGGGCTTTTAATCACTGAGTGATTTTGGGCTGTCAGATGGAGAAATTTGCCATTGACTGTGATATTTCCATCAATCTCAGAATCATCGACTAAAATTGTCGTTTCATTGTTTTGTGCGCTAATCCCTCCAGAGATTTTTGATTTGTTATACAAAGAGAGATTGGTTGCTCCATTGGAGAGAGAAATCCCATCTCTAATTTCTGCTTTTTGATTTAATGTCCCCAAAATCTCTCCCCCCTCCTGTGTGATCCCCTTGGTTGCTCCATCTCCGGAGATGAAGGACTCATTTAAAAGAGTGAAATTGAGATAACTTTGAGTTGATCGCAGTCCTTGTTGGATAGAAGATTGACTATTGAGCGTCAATGTCCCCTCTTGGACAGAATCTAAGATCATTCCGCTTTTAATAGATGAATTTGTAAGGCTGATTGGATTAAATCTTCCTCTAGTTTGCTGATATTTCCCCTCTATGCTTGAATTGATCGCACTCAAGTTCATATCCCCCTCAGTCTGAATGACATCTCCTCCAATCTTTGAATCTTGCATTGAGATTGTTGTATTGCCCTCATTGGAAACATTTGTCTTCACCTCAGAGTTTCCCAAAGAAAGCACTAAATTTGAAAAGTTTGTCCCTGTGATGCTATTGATCACTGAGTTTGCTGTCGCTCCAACACTCAATCGACCCCCATTTTGCGTCAAATCTTGTGCTTGAGATTTCAGCAAAATCAAAGAGTGGGAGCCAAAAGTCCCAGAAAAATTTTGCATCTTGCTTTCTGTTAGATTGATCGCTGTTTTACCTTCTTGTGCCTCAACATTGACAATCTGAGATTGCGTGAAGATGAGATTGGCATTTTCTGTGTTTTTAAGCGATGTGAGACCTTTAAATGTGGAATTTGCAAAAGAAAGATTGCTTGTTCCCCCCTCTTGTTTGAACATTCCCTCAAGTGTCAATGCATTGGAAGCACCCTCAGAGTTTGATGCGATCAATTCTAAATTTTGCTTAAGCGTTGTATTTTCACTATACAAGCCAAATTTGGCATTATCACTTTTGACAAGACCGCTAACTGTCACATTGGTTAAATCTAGGCGCATACCCCCACGGCTTTGCGTGATTTGTCCATTTACATTAGCCCCTACAACTGTGATTTTATTATCACTTCCATTCTCCCCTCGAATATTTCCATCCACAAGGGAGTTTGTTTGAAACTCAAGCGTTCCTCCGCTTTGTGTGACATTCTTGATTTGGGTTGCCACAAGATGAATGATATTTGTAGAATTTGTTCCGCTAAAGTTTTTAAGATTTTCTACATTAACTAGCTCTCCAGACAAAGCTCCTTGAGTTTGAGTAATATCTCCTTGGTTGAAGTTCCCATTGGCCACTTGAAGTGTATTGGTAGAGTTTGTCCCAGTAAATCCTCCGCTAATATTTGTGCCATAAGAGAGAAAGTCCAATTTCCCTGTATTTTGCACAATCCCTCCCTCAAGACTTCCATTGGTCATCGTCACTTGATTGATGGAGTTATTTGTCCCAGAGAATCCTCCTGTGATCTGAGTGTTTGTATTTATCATCTTCAAAGAACCGCTGCTTTGCTTGACACCCTCGCTGATACTGCCATTTATAGTCTCAATCGTATTATCCGAATTTGTCCCTATAAAGCCCCCTGTGATAATGCTATTTTTGGCTACCAAGTCTAGCTTTCCTGTGTTTTGTTGCACACCATTTGTAATCTTGCTCTGCGTCATCTCCACTTCATTGTTACTTCCCCCCTCGCCCACAAATCCTCCAGAAATAAGTGATTCTGTGATTGTGGCTTTGAGATGTTCTGAGCTTTGTTTGAAATATCCATCCACTTGCGTCTGTGAAAGCTTCACTTCGGCTTCATCATATCCTTGGATGTGCCCCGTGATCTTGCTTCCTGTAAAAGAAATCGTGCTTTTCCCTCCCCCAACTGCTCCAGCAATCGAATCATATTGCAAATTTCCATCAAGTAGTGTTCCTGGAGTAAAGGTAACGGTGTTGTTGCGTCCAGAGGCATTGACATCTCCAACAATCTTGGCAGAATCATTAAAAGTGATCTGCGTCTCTCCATTGGTCACTGTAATATTTCCCTTCATTGAAGAGTTATTTTTGAAGTGGATATCTGAGGTCCCATTGCTTTGAGTGATATTCCCTGTGAAGGTTGCTTGATTTGAAAAATCAATATCACTTGTTCCGCCACTTTGGGTGATTTGTCCTTGAAGAGTTGCATTGTCTTTGGCATCAAGCTTCATCTCTCCCCCAGACACGCTAATCGTCCCATTTTGCATTTTTGAATCATTAGAAAAAGCAATATTGGACTTCCCGCCTTGAGTATTGATCGATCCACCAATCATTTGAGCATTATTATCAAAAGCGATATTTGTCGTGCCTGCAGTGATGTTGAAGTTTTCATTATTGGCTTGTGCATGATCTTTAAAAATTAGAGTTGTGTTTGCACCAAAATTAGATGTGCCATTTTGAATCTTTGCATTTTCACTAAATGTGGCTGTTGTAGTCCCCCCTTGGGTATTGATCCCTCCAGAAAGAAAAGAATTCCCACCAAACCCAATCGTTGTCGTGCCACTTTGAGCGATGATCTGCCCAGTCATATTTGAGCCCTCTTGAGCATTGAGCTGATTTGTCGTGCCTGCAAAGGTCGTATTTCCTTGAATCTTGGAGCTATTGCTTAAAGAAACTTTAGAAGTCGTATTAGAAAGCTTAGAGTTGCCACTCAAGATAGAACTATCTTTAAGTGAAATAATCGCTTCAGTTCCAGAAGAAGTGATTCCATTTTGAATCATCGCCGAGTTGGATAACTCAACGCTAAGCTTTCCTTGCGTATTGACAACTCCTCCAGAGATTTTTGAGCTTCCTAAGCCAGTGATAGTGTTTGTGTTTCCACCTGTTGTGACTTTTCCGCCAATCATCGAATTATTTTCAAGTTTGATTGTGTTTGTTGTGGCAGTAGAGGAAACATTTCCCGTGATTGTTCCACTGCCTGCCAAACTAGCCTCAAAGCTCGTCCCACTTGCCGTGACATTCCCCACAATCCTTCCATTTTGTATCAAACTGATTTTTGTGGTGCCCTCATTAGTGATATTTCCCGTAAAGGTGCCTTGATTGCTCAAATCAAGAGATGTTCCCGCTCCTCTCCCTGGAGTTCCCGTAAAATTTCCATTAATCGTGCTTCCTTGAAGCATTTCAAGCTTGATATTTGCCCCAGATTCTGCATTGATATTTCCTGCGATTTGAGATCCTGAAGAAAGCTTGATTTTGGCTTGAGAGTTATTGGTAAATTTCATCTCTCCTGTGATATTGACCTTTTTTCCACCTTGCCCAAGATTGACTTTTCCATTTCCTGCGTTGATCGCCCTTTTGCCCTGAGCATTGATCGTCACATCGCCATCAAAAGTCAAAGTGCTATCTGCAACCTGAAATGCATCTTGGATATTGCTGCTAGAAGTATTGATAGAAACATTAGATTCAAAGCTAACAGTAGGCCCTCTAATCTCAAAACCTCCTCGATTAGAAGAGCCCGAATTTCCCGTGATCGTAAAGTCAATTAAACTCCCCTGAGAGCCAATTGTATAAGGTCCCCCTCCGTTATAGCACGCAACGATTCCACACGCTGAACTAATGGCTGAAGCATCAACATTGACTTTTAAGGTTCCACTTGTCAGAGAAATACCACTATTATTTAAGACTTTTTGACCCTGACTATCTTTATTGATCGTTACAGTATCCCCACCTTGAAAGCTTGTTGTCGCCCAATCTGTATAATCTGCCCCTACCAACAGATTGCACAAAACAAAACTCAAAGTCGTATAGCTTCTTAGATTCACCGATTGTTATCTCTCTTATAAACTCTACCTGATGAACGCTGTGCATCATCTCGATATTGTGGGGTGTATGTATCCCTTTTACTGCCACGATTATACTCTCTTTGCGGATTGGATTGGTAACTAGGGACATACCTATCTTGCGGGTAGAAGCGAATATCATTCCTCTCTGTTTGAGAAGATTGGGAGGGCTTGGAATTCTTCTGATAATAATCCCTCTCAAAAGCCTCGCGCGTAGTACCATGATATTTCATATGATTGAGCTCATCTTCTTGCACGACAGGAATCGTTCTTTGTATATTTTTGCGCTGATAGCGAATCTTAAATCTTTCTGGATCAGCAGGCGGAGGGGGTGGTGGTACATAGCGATCCCCAAAGCTCCATCTCACCCCCATATTAAAAGCCACATTTGAAGCATACTCACCCAAAAATGCAGAATCTAACTGCATATAAACTCTCAAAAATTTCTCCACCTCAATGCTTCCCATCGCTGAGATTCCAACATCCAAATCATATAAAAACGCCTTTTTTAAACGACTTCTAGAATCATATAAAACAATCTCCCCTCCATTATTAAGGCTATATTCTACAAAGCTCCCAAGCTTCAAATCTCCTCTAAACCCCTCATTCCACTCATAGCCAAAATAAAGCGATGCGCGCGCGATTAAAGGGAATTGCACCTTCAAATCCCCAAAGATTCTCTCTCCATACACATCCCCTACCTCCAAACCTGTTGGCAAAATCACCCCACTCACTAGCCTCCCTTGAGGCTCAAGATAAAATAAATTCTTGACTCTTCCAAAGCCAAATTTCTTGCCCATCTCAAACCCAAGCGTCAAAAGATGCACATTAAGCGATGCTTTTCCATTGAGATTGTTTGCATTGGCAAATTCAAATGAAGTGGGAGAAAAAGCGTATTTCAAAATCACATCATAATAAAAACGATTGTGAAAAATCGAAGTGTAATAAAGATTTGCCCCATAGGCTTGCGTATTTGACTGATAAGCAGAGTTTTTAGAATCCATCAAACTCACTTCAAACCCTAGCCCCAAGAAATCAGTGCGATTAGAATACAACTTATTGACATCATACCCCCCAGCAAAACTCATCCACACATCTTGGGTTTTAAATGTGTTTTTTGTCTCAGCAAGATTCCCAAGCCCTACGATATAGCGTGCATACAATCCATGATCTTTGGGATAATCCCTCAAATCTCCCAACCTCAAAGCAAGAGTTGAATTGGTCGCATCAAACAAGCGATAAGGAGTATTGAGTGCCGTGCTAAGCACTCTAGAAAGCGCACTATCTCCATCAGGAACAATGCTAGAAATCACCCATTGGGTTTTGTTTTCGTTAATACGCCTTGAGAGGTTGGTCTTATAATTGGTCAATCCCATTTCTGTCACTCCCCCCTCAAAAGTCGCTTGAGAATCCACTCCATTGATCTCAAAAACCACCATATTATCTGCCTCTGTGATACTTTGGGCAAGATCTTGTGTGAAAGTTTTTGGATGATAGAACATCTGTGCAAGATGCGATCCTGTAGCTTGAGAAAGACTTACCACATCAACTCCCTTTTGTGCAATATCTGCATACAGCACAAAAGTCCCTCCCCCCTCCAATTGATTGGCACTCAATGTCCTTTTTACCCAAGGTTGGCCAAAGCGTCCTAGTTTCAAATCCACAGAAGATTCCTGCAAGCTAAGCGTGCCAATCTGACTATCTCCCTGCATTTGCCACACTGAGCCTGACATCAAAGATACATCTGTCCCTCTTGCATTGCTCAAAATCGCATCAAGCTCTGAACCATAAAGCTCAAACTTTCCTTTTGCTCCCGCCGCTTGAGCATAATTTAAAATCCTTGCACTTGAATTAGAAAGCACAAGATTGACTTGAGCGCTCCCAGAAAGTTTGATATCACCATCAAAAAAAGAATTGCGATTACCCAATTTAAGTGTCAGACTTGCTCGATCAGAAAGATCTAAATTCCCATACAATCTCACTTGCTGATTTTGATAATTTCCTCCAGCATTGATTGTGATTTTGGAATTTCCCGCTCCTTTAAACAAAGAATGTCCCTGCGCATCTACAGAAAGGTCGATATCTTCAAGATTAAGCACAGAATCTTTGACTAAAAAAACCGCTTGAGGAAACACACTCCCCATAGCAAAATTAACAGAAAGGTTGCTATTGATATCCAAAGTTGCACTATTAGTCAGTGCAAAGAATCCAAGCTCACCCTGTGGATTTAAAGTAGAAGAGTTGATTGCAAAAACAAGATTTCCTTTGTTAAATGTGTATTTGTTTCCACTAGAACAAAATACAAGTCCACAAGATTGATTATTCCAATTTCCAGAAATATTGGCATTAATCGTTAGTGTCGCGTAGGGATTGGTAAAAAAGATTGAATCTTTCAAAACAAACTCTTCCACCCCGCTTGCATTGTAAGTGAAGTTTCCAATGGTGTCTTGATTGATTCCCGCAGGAGGCAGTTCTTTCCAGTTTTTGATCTCTAATCCCCAAAGACACAGCGTCCCAAGCCCCAAATACAATAATAATTTTTTACTTGCCATATTTTCTCTCTAGCTCACGCTGATAATAAGCCTTAATATCTCCCAAATCCCTATGTTGCAATGCAGGCAAGTTGCGATTTTGATAATTTTGCTCATTGATTTTTGTATCAATCCATCGTGAGCTTTCTCGAATCAGCCTTTGGCGTTTTGCGTATTTGAGATCATCTTGCACATAAGGAGAGTCGCGACGATCTTGCATCTGATATCGCGATTGCAATTCATCTGGCTTAAGGTGAGTTCTCTCTTGCACCCTTTGACGAGAAAGATCAGATTGATAGAGCATCTCTCTTTGGACATCTTTGAGCGTTCGCTGATTGCCTTGGATGGGAGCCTTTTGTGTATATTTGCGTCCAAACATAAACCTCATCCCCACATTCACCCCATAATCCACCCTACTTGATCCAAAAAATTCCATTTTCCCCCCTATAAACAATCTAAAGTGCTGGTTGATATGCATATTACTTCCAAGCGTGAGGAGCAAACGCAAATTTTTCCTTGCAATCATATGCGCAGAATCCCAAAAAAAATCCGAATCCAAAAACCCTCCAAACGCCAAATCTCCCTTTAGATTCCCCAAGAAATTTATCCCCAAATATCCTCCAGCCCTCACCCAAAGAGGATAATATTCACCAAGATTTAAAGAGCTCGGAATCCACCCTCCACTAACACCCACCAAGGGTTGAAAGAAAAAAAGTCGAGCAAAATTTGCACGATATCCTAACTCCAAGTTTCCCATCAAAAGATGTGATCTCATAGAATCTCGCCCCATATCTTGCAAAGAAAGAGCATATTTAAAAGAGGAGCGGATATAAAGATTGCTTTGATGCATATAAACATGATATAGCGCAAGTGCCAAAGTATTGGCCACTCCTGATTTGAGCTCTTCCTCATAGTCCTTAGAATCAATCCAAGAGTGACTATAATCCAACGCAAACCCCAAAAAACTCTGCCCGCTTTTCATGTGAAATGCATAATCATATCCTGCTTGTGCTAAAACACTTCTAATCTCTGATTGCTGAAGGAATGAAGTATGATCTGAGCTTTGTTTGGTATAACCTACATTTGCCCATATTCCATGCTTCAATCGATTCGTCCTCAAATCACCCACGCTCAATGCATTGGCATGCAAAGAAAAGAGATTGAAAGTATGATCTTGCATCGCTCTAGCTTCTATCCCAAAGGAAGAACAAAAGCACAAAGCACAGCAAGTAATGACTTTTCTCATCGTCTATATCCCTTATTCAAACCATCTTTGATACTTTGCATATCGCGTGTATTTTGTGGAATCACACTAGGAGATATCGACTGATTCTGATCCCTTGTGTAATTCTTTTGAGGTGCAATGATTGGCTCTTTTGGTTCATCAACAAAAACAGGTTCCCCTTTGGGTTTATTTGTCACTTGTGGAGTGATTCCATACTGAATCGTATCTGTAGGTGGCACTCCTCCATAAGGGCGTTGTTTGATTTTTACAGGAGGCTTATAGATGGGTCGTTTTCTTCTGCCATTGTAATTATCCAAAATACCTTGAGTTTCATAATTTTGAACCTCTGGAATCGTCCTGCGATCTTTGCGATACATACTGGAATCAAAAACATCTTGCTCTGGTGTGACATAGGGCATTTTAGGATGTAAACGCCCAAAATTAATCCTTACCCCACCATTGAGTGTGAAAGTTGAGCTAATCTGACCAAAAAAGGATGTATCCAAATCAACATAGATTCGCCAATACTCATTCAAAATCAAATTTGTCCCGACATTCAATCTCCAAGTGAAATTTCCCCCATGAGTTAGCGTCATCTTGTCAAGAAAATCCTCCAAACGCAAATCTCCACCTGAGTTGATATCATATTCAAAGCTCGTCCCCAAATACACATCCCCCTTCAAAAAGGGCTTATTAAACTCACGCCCAAACATCAACCCCGCTCTAAAATTTGCTGGAATATCATAATCTAGTCTTGCTTTGATCTCTTGATTACTCCAATCTTTGAAATTCCACGTATTCCCGCTAATAAACCCAAATGTAAATTGTAATTCGGGTCTAAGATAATAAAAACTCCTTTCAAAATCAGGTGTTCTAATAGGAAGACGAAATTTTTTTCCAACCTCCAAAGACCCTACCAAGCCATGTGTAAAAAACTTAGGATAATTGTTTGCCAAAACCTCAGAGCGTATTGCAAAATCATTGTCTGTCAAATAGTATTTGATCAATCCATCAAGATATAGGCCATTATCAAAAATATAAGTATCATAAACCGAGATTCCATAACTTCGCGAGCTTGCGTAATAACTCTCTCCACTAAAATCATCTTTCTCAGCAATCCCATGATTTCTAAAAGCCGTTGTATTAAGTGCCAATCCCAAAAAATTCTTCCCACCAAGGACCATATAATTTTGATCATATCCAAGCCAAATTGATGTGAACTCATCCCAAGAAGCCGTTGTTTGATCTGTGGATTTTGAGCTTAAGCGTCCATATTTTGTCCTCAACCACACGCCATGCACTCTTGTCATATCGCGCAGTTCCCCCATTCTTTGGTTGAAAGTATCACTCTCCATCTTAAAAATCCGATACTGCGATTGAAACAAAGAATCCAAAAGTCGTGACAAATAAGAATTATCTGCTCGTTGCACATCTGTAATAATCCATTGCCAGCCATTTTCCAATTGGCCATTTGCTCCTTGATACTGCATCATCTCTTTTTTGAGATTAGTTACATAGTTATAAACCCCTATAGGCGTTACAGCACCTACAAAATCAGAATCTGAGGCGATATTATTTTGTTTTGCTACCACGATTTTATAATCTTCCAAATTTTGATTTAAAAGCCCCTTGTCAAAATTTGTCGGATTCCAAAAAACCTGCATATAATGAGTGTTGAAGACCTGTCCTGCAATGATTTGATCAGTAGCGATCGTTTCCTCCAAAGCCCCACCATTTTCTACCCTCGTCCAACCTTCTTTGTTCAAAGCTCCAGTGATGCGGAAAACCCCATTTCCTCCTCGAATCTGATTGGCACTCAAAACAAAACGACTATCTTGTGCGTATTTCAACACATTTCTTAAGCCAGCCCCTTGATTCTCAAAGCGCATATCAACTGCTGATTGTTCTTTGAGATCCTCAAAATTTTCCTTTGTGATTTTAGAAATATCATTATTAATCTCAAGATAGTCAATGGTGTTACTTTGGCTCATCAGCCAAATCCCTCCATTATTTAGCGTAATTCTCCCTTGTGTGGGGATCTGTGCACCATAAGTAAAATCCGCATACAAGGAAGAATGATTGACATTAAAAGTCAAATTTGCTTGGGAGAGCATATTTGACTTCACTTTTGCCACAGAATCTCCTGTCAAAGAAAAGTGCACATTGGGTGCTCCAGCCTGCCTATCATGCAAGGTCAAAGCAACTTCTGCATAGCTTCCTCCAGTGAGATTGAGGTTTGTTGTCGAGGTATTTACAGCCTCTATTCTTCCTTTGAAAAAAGAATCTGCATTGGAGAGATTAAGCGTAATCGTGCCTCCAAAATTTGCGATATCTCCAGTGAGTTGGACAAGAGAGCTGTAATTGGGATTGACATTAATATCTCCAGCATTATCAAAAATCATCTTAGCATCTGTGATCCCTTGATTTGGAAGAACATTGTTAAAAACTCCTGTTGCTTGAGACAAATCCACAACAAAATCATTTGTAAAATTCAAAGTCGCTCTACCATTGCGAAAAACAGAAAAGATTTGCGTGTTTTCTGTCGCTGAAATATGAGTTTTGACCCCCACATCAAATTTCGTATTTGCTCCATTGAAGTTAAAGATGCTCTTTGCAAATCTTCCTCTCTCTGCCTTGATTAAAACACTCAAGCTTCCTGATCCAGTCCATGATTTTTGCGCATTATCAAACCCATAAATGGTCGCGGACTGCTCGACTTGATCGACTAGATTCACATCCACATTGATGGAAAGATTGCGATCAAAGACAATACTTCCATTATAAAAATCAGATCCAAGCGCTTGACCATTGGTTGTGACATTTAAAACACTATCTTCATAAATAGTCAATGGATCATTAAGCACAGGCTGTTGTGGAGGATTCAAAGGATCATTGGCTTGATCAAGTTGCCACCAAAATTGCGCATCAACAGCTTGCAATGTTTGAGCCAAAGCAAGACTTAAAATTCCAATTCCAATTTTTTTCATTATTTCATCAGCGCCTTTAAGCTCTCAAGAGGATTTTTTCCTTCAATAATCTTTTGCACCTCGGTCACAATGGGGGTGTAAATCCCCTCTTTTTGGCTAATTTGAGAGATTGCTCTTGCACTTCTCACTCCCTCAGCCACTTCCCCCAAATCTTTCAAAATCTTTTCTATTTTCTCTCCTCTAGATAATCCCAAGCCAACACGATAGTTTCTTGAAAGTGTTGAACTTGAGGTCAAAAACAAATCACCCGCCCCACTCAGTCCCAAAAATGTCTCCATCTTAGCTCCAAAATGCTCGCCAAAACGACACATCTCAATCAATCCCCTTGCCAAAAGCGAAGATTTTGCATTGTTTCCCAACCCTAACCCATCGCTAATCCCCCCAGCAATCGCGATCACATTCTTATATGCCCCTGCAACTTCTCCTCCTACAATATCAGAGCTTACATAAGCCTTGATAAAAGAAGGCATTAGCTCTCTAAACTCCCTAGCCAAGGGAATATTGAGAGAATTGATCACCAAAGCGCAGGGAAGCTCTTGCATGATTTCTGCTGCAAAACTTGGCCCAGAAAGAAAGCACAAAGAAAGAGAGGGGAAAAAATGCTGAAAAATGTCACTCACAAATGCCCCGCTATCTTCTTCAACTCCTTTGCTTGCACATAGTATCTTTGGCTCGTGCGTAGAAGACTTCAAAAAAGTAGGCAAAAACACATCACCCAACCACCCCCTAAGCGCAAATGAAGCAATAGCAACAACATAATAATCACACTCTAACACATCCTCTAAGGAAGCTTGAATCACTGGGTATTTTCCACTAGAAAGATTCAGCGATCGACGAGAACAAATCCTTACTTCATTGTGAAATGAAAGAGCAAAGGCCAACGCTCTCCCCCAAGAACCTCCGCCAAACACACCAATTTTTTTCATACAACTAGTCCTAGAAAAATTTTATTTCTTTATAAACAAAAATAATTCCACTTTTTATTTCAAAAATGCATTTCAAGATTCTAGCTACATATGATTTTCTACAAAGAAATAACGATACAAATGGATTACTTATAGAAATTGGCAAGACCTATATTGAAAAATACCCCCTTTTTAGAATCGGGTTATACTCCAGCCTCCTCACGCTTTTGGAGCATTTCCCATTTTTTATCCACATCTTTTTGGATTTGCTCAATAATGTGCTCATTTTCTGGCTTAAAGAGATGCTTAAAGCGCCCCTGAACTCCCAAATAATCTCTCACAGGAATAATATTTTTTGGCCGATAAGTAATGCGCAATTCATGTCCATTAACAATTTCATACAATGGGAAAACCAAAGAATCAACTGCTAAATCCATCATCTCAACAGTATTGTTGCAATCAAATCTCCATTCTGTTGTACAAGCGCTCAATGCGTTGATAAAAGTTGGTCCTTCCGTATCAAGAGCGGTTTTGATTTTTTTATTCATATCTTTCCACTTATTGGGAGCAACTTGAGCAACATAAGGAGATCCATGAGCTGCCATAATCGCAAGTAAATCTTTTTTCTTCTCTTTTTTTCCATAGCTCACTCGCCCAGCTGGTGTTGTGGAAGTCGAAGATCCAAGAGGAGTTGATCCACTTCTTTGACCACCTGTATTGGCATATACCTCATTATCAAAACACACATAAGTAAAGTCATGACCTCTTTCAAAGCATCCACTAATCCATTGAAAACCAATATCATAAGTTGCTCCATCACCACCAAAGGCTACAAATCTTGGCTTTTCTCCTTGGTATTTTCCTTTTCTCTTCAGTGCTTTATACATTGCTTCAGCTCCAGCAACTGCCGTAGATCCATTTTCAAATCCAATATGAATCCATGGCACATCCCAAGAAGTATAAGGATATACCGCTGTAGAAACCTCAATACAACCCGTTGAGTTTCCAATCAAAATATGACCATCAACAGAATTTAACACTTCTCGGATAATCATCCCATGTGCACACCCTGGGCAAAGAAGATTTGCTCCTTCAAATTTTTCTGCCGATTTTGAAAATTGTTTTAGATTTTTTACATCCTTTGTCATCTTATCTCTCCTTAATTAAATGCCATTTTTTTGCCACGAAGCCCGACAAACTGCTGTGTCTCATGTGTAAGCTTGCCCGCTTTTGCATTTTCATTAAGCTCGTGATAAATATTCAACAACGCTTCTTGCGTCATATCTCTTCCACCAAGACCATAAATATAATTTGAAAGAATTGCCTTGTTTTGTGCATTTTGCAATAACGCAACACCCACTTCATTGAACAACATTCCCATTGCCCCAGCTGGAAGAGAGCGATCCAACATCGCTACAGCTTTGCAATTCTGTAGAGCTTCTGCAACTTGCTTATAAGGGAATGGTCTTAAAGATCGAATGGATACAACACCTGCTCTAATTCCTTTTTCTCTTGCGCTTTTTGCCGCCACTCGTGCCGATTCTACGGTTGTTCCAAGAGCAACAATTGCAACTTCTGCATCACTCATATCATAGCTTTCTACAAGAGAGTATTTTCGACCTGTGAGTTTTGCAAATTCTTCAAAAACTTCTTCAATCACACCAACTGAATTCATTAAATCATGATGCAATTGAGCCTTATGTTCAAAATGCCAATCTTCTTCTGTCTGTGCTCCATAAGTAGCTGGCTTTGAAAAATCCAAAAGAGCATTTTTTGTTTTATATTCACCAACAAAAGCATATGCCTCATCATCGCTCAAGGGCTGAACATTTTGTGCTGTGTGAGAACAAATAAAACCATCTTGATTGACAATTGTGGGGATCCTTACTCTCATATCTTCAGAGATTCTAAATGCCATTAGATTGAAGTCATACGCTTCTTGAGGGTTATAAGTACATAAATTAATCCACCCACAATCGCGACTCAAATACATATCAGAATGATCTCCATTTACATTTAAAGGAGCAGCAAGAGCAC
Organism: Helicobacter kayseriensis; assembly: GCF_021300655.1. Taxonomy (NCBI): domain Bacteria; kingdom Pseudomonadati; phylum Campylobacterota; class Epsilonproteobacteria; order Campylobacterales; family Helicobacteraceae; genus Helicobacter; species Helicobacter kayseriensis. Next base: position 67,054 of record NZ_JAJTNB010000004.1, on the reverse strand, counting down.
GATTAACAAGATTAAGAACAATTGGCACTCTCATACCCGAAGCTTGATACATGACCTCAATCATAAGCGCAAACCCTTGTGAACTTGTTGCTGTAGCAACCCTTCCACCAGCAGCCGCAGCTCCGACACATGCACTCATAGCGGCATGTTCCGATTCCACCATAACAAACTCTCCATCAATATATCCATCACTCAAAAACTTTCCGTAATTTTGAACAATTGGAGTTGAAGGAGTGATAGGATATGCAGCAACAACATCAATCTGAGCTTGACGCAAGGCATGACTTGCTGCCATATTCCCATCCCAAACTTCTATTTTTGATAATTCATACTTTGAAGCCATTCAATCCTCCTTATTTAGTCTCTTTCTGTGGCCATTTTTTAAGCGCATCTTTTTCTTCTTCAACTTCATCAAACATCAACAAAGATTTTGGATTTGTTGGGCACACAGAAACGCACACTCCACACCCTTTGCAGTGAACATAATCTACTCCGCTCATTTTTTCATCTTTGGCCAAAATAGATGCATCAGGACAATAAACCCAACAAAAAAAACAATTAATACAATGTTCAACATTATGAACAGGCTTTTGAACCCTCCAATGTGCAACGCTTGCACTTCTTGAGCTGTTTTCTGTATAGCTTCTTTCTTGAGGCATTTTTTCTTGAGCCTTCATTCCATCTTCATTGAGAGGAAAAAGCACTGAACCGATTTCAAATTCATTCCAACCTTTCATTTTCTTCTCCTTATTTCACTTCATTGTATGCCCTAGTAATCGCCTCACGATTGGCATCAATAATTTTTTGAGGAAGCTTTTTTCCAAGCAATTTAATGAAAGCCTCCAAAAAATAATTCAACTCAAGCATTCCAGATACTTTCATCAAAGCCCCAAGCATAGGTGCATTTGGAATTGGTTTCCCAATAGTCTCCAATGAAATTTTAATACAATCCAAAGTATAGAGCTCTTTGCCTTTCAATTCAGGTTTTTTGGCTACAAGCTCTTCTTTGCTCAAATGAGTTGTAATAATATATTTAGTTTCTTTTTTTTCATTTGCACAAATATCTGCAATAAAAGTCAAACCAGGATCAATCACAAGCACATAATCTGGGCGCATAAATTTCTCATGATTGAGAATTGGACTCTCATCAACACGATTGTAAGCAGTCATTGCTGCTCCTCTTTTTGCTGAACCATAGAATGCAAATGCTTGCACTTGCTTCCCTGTTCCAGCAACAACATCTGCCAACCCCTTTGCTCCAGTCACTGCACCTTGACCAGCTCGACTATGCCATCTTATTTCTAGCATCCATACCTCCTAAAACTGAATTTTTCTCTAAAAATATTCAACGTTAATTCTACAACACAAACCCTATTCCTGCTCTTTAATGTAATCTAAGGCCGCTGCGATATCCTCAAAAACAAATGGAGTATATTTCTCCAAATCTTTTTGATACTTCCCCCTTACTCCTATCCCAATCACACCAGCATTCTGGGCAGCCTGCATATCAAACAATGTATCTCCGATCATAAAAACTTTAGATTGACCATAATCAATCCCCTCCAAAGCCTTCAAAATAGGCTGTGCACTGGGTTTTGGCTCCTCTGTATCTTCAATCCCAACAATGGTAAAAAAATACTTTAATATTTTAAGATTTTCTAAAATCTTTTCTGAAAAGAAATGTGATTTGGATGTTACAACGGCCATTTTATAGGTATTTGGCAGTGCTTCTAAAGCCTCCTTTACCTTTGGTAACAAATGAGTCTTTTCTAAAAAAACTTCGCGATAATAACCTCGATAAATCTTAATGCATTCATCGATTTTCTCATTTATTACACCCATTTTCAAAAACATATCTGAAAGAGTCATTCCAATCAAGGCACAAACCTCATCTCTGCGCTCATCTAAGTCAATCCCATAAAACTTGGTCGTTTTCAAAAAACTTTCCAAAATCGCATCCGTTGAATCAATCAATGTTCCATCCAAATCAAACAACAATATCTTTTCTTTCATTTTGCAAAGACTCCTTTTTTAAATTCATACCTCAAAACAATACTTGCAACAAAGATTGTTATCACAGAAGCAAGAGGATAAGCACTCCAAATCCCAATTTCTCCAAAATATTGTTTTAGAAGAGGGAGAAAAATAGGCGTTAATATAATGGTATAACAAAGAGTAATTAATAATGCGCCCCATGGACGTTGAATGGATTGCAAAAAAATAGAACTTACCATATTAATCCCCAATGCAAGGTAGGCGACAAACCAAATCTTCATCACAAAAGCAATATCAGATATTAGCTCCACATCCCTCAAGCCAGCTCGCTTTGAATCTAAAAATGCACGCGCAAACTCTTCTCCAAACATATAGAACAATCCATAAACAACAAAGCTAACAGCAAGAGTAAAGAAAAGCCCAAAACGATAAACTTCTTTTACTCGCGCAAGCTGATTGGCCCCATAATTAAAACTTGAAATTGGCTGTATCCCCTGAGCAATAGAAAGTAAAATTGTAAAAAATATAATTCCCCCATACATTGTCACTGTATAAATAATCACCCCTCTCTCCCCGATGGCTTGCATAAGTGTCACATTATAAAGCAACATAACAATCCCTGCACTCATTTCTGAAACTGAAGCGGGGATTCCATTTTTGGCTGAAATCAAAACATCTTTGAGACTAAAATTTCGCACAAAAGATAAATCTCCCTTTTTCTGCACAAAATGAGATAGCAGAATCACAATAGCAAGAGTGTTACCCAAGATTGTAGCAAGGGCACTTGCTCTTATCCCTAAATCCATCACAAAAAGAAAAATATAATTAAAAATTACATTACCCAAAGCAGCGATAATCATAGAACTCATCGCTAGCACAGGTCTTTTATCATTGACAACAAACATATCCAAAACAGGATGCAAGAACATAATAAAAGCACCAAGAAAAATAATTTCTAAATAATCCACAACCATTTTTTCAATCTGAATGCTTGCGCCCAAGAACAATGCAATCTCACGCGTCCACAAAAAAAGCACAACACTTATGCATAGCCCCAAAATCAAGACAAAATAAATAATGGAGCTAAATATTTTTTTCGCTCCTTGTATGTCTCCCTTTCCAAGATAATAAGAAATCAATGATGAACCGCCAATTGCAAAAAGAAGCTCGCAAGCAACCAGCATGGGAAAAACAGGCCATGTAATGCCAAGAGCAGCTACAGTATTTTCACCTAATGCATGAGCAACAAAGAAGCCATCTACGATTGCATGAGTACTCATTGAAAGCATAGAAAACAATGCGGGCAAGAAATAATAAAAGAATAATCGCACAATTGAATCGCGCTTTAAATCAACACTTTTCATCGCAAATTTTCTAACCAAAGATCTCTATTGCGCGCTGTTTGTCTTCTAGTGTATCAATCCCTATGCTTTGAGTTTTTACAAGCAGAGTTTGGATTATTTTTTGATTCCAAAGTGCCCTTAATTGCTCCAACTTTTCAACTTCCTCAAGGGGAGATTTGGGCAGAGTGCAAAATTCCTGAAGATGTTTATTTTTAAAAGCATAGATTCCCAAATGTCCGTAGTGCAAAGCATTTGTATTTTTTTCTCGATCAAAAGGAATGGGTGCTCTTGAAAAATACATTGCCTGTTGCTTAGAATCCAAAACAACTTTAACTAAATTTGGATCTTGAATTTGATCATAGGCAATTTCCTTGATACAGGTCCCCATAAACGCGCAAGAAGTTTTCATCATTTCTTTCAAATTTTGCAAGATTTTTGATTCTAAAAAAGGCTCGTCTCCTTGAACATTGAGAATTATCTCATCTTGAGAGACACCAAGCTTTCTTGCGGCTTCAGCACAACGATCTGTCCCGCTTAGATGATTGGAATCTGTCAAAACAGATAAAATCCCATAATGCTCACATACTTCTTTAATTTCAACAGAATCGGTTGCAACACATACATCATCAACCTCTTTTGCCATCATTGCAGTGCGTACTATCATTGGATATCCCAAAATATCAGTCAACATTTTTTGAGGAAAACGCGTGGAATGTAATCTTGCAGGAATAATAATCATTGGATACTCCCTAAAACAACCAAAGAAGTATAACAAGAGAAAGATGGTGCCGAAGGTCGGACTCGAACCGACACAGGGTTGCCCCTACCAGATTTTGAGTCTAGCGCGTCTACCAGTTTCACCACTCCGGCATTTTAAATCTATAACTAAAATAAAGTATGGTGCGCTGAGCGAGACTCGAACTCGCACGAGTTTCCTCACTACCCCCTCAAGATAGCGTGTCTACCAGTTCCACCACCAGCGCAAGACCCCCCCCCTTTTTTTTTATCTAATTAAATAAATGGATTTGCATAGAATGCAATGATTGCCAATACAAGAGTATAGATAACTTGAGCTTCAATCAATGCCAAAGCAAGAAACATTGTTCCTGTTAGCTTTCCACCTACACTTGGATTTCTAGCAATTCCTGAAATTGTAGCTGAAGCTGTATATCCCATCCCCAAAGCTCCACCAAAAGCAGCAATCCCCAATCCAACAATAGCTCCCAACACAGAATAAGCCTTAATCATTGCCTCATCGCTAGCAAAAGCAACTCCCAAACAAACAAACATCAAAAAGAATACTTTTTTCATTTCAATTTTCCTTTTCTATTTTTGGCTTTCGGATCAGACCCCTACTAGCACAAATTAAAAGCGCGATTTTAACAAAAAAACAACTTTTTTACAAGAAATCAGATCAAATCAAGCTCAATTTTGTTCTGCCCAATTGCCAAAATTCTACAAGAAACAATATCCCCAACACAAAGCTCTGCTTTTTTTGCACGCATCTTGCTAATATGCAACAAACCATCACCGCCATTAGGCATCTCAACAAATGCCCCAAAATCTACAATTTTTTTAACACACCCTTCAAATTCCATCCCAACGCTATAGCAAGAAAAGTTTTTTGATTGATTCTTTTTCAAAAGCTCTAAAATGTATTCTTTGGCAGATTCCAAACGCTCTCTCCCCAATCCACTTATCCTCACCTCACCGATTGTTCGATCCAAATCAATATTTACCCCAAGGCGCTCAATAATCTCTTTAATAATTTTTCCACCTTGTCCAATAATCTCTACCATACGATCCGCTGGCACGTCAAAAGAAATAATCAAAGGAACAATCTCTTCATTGATCTGAATTTTGTTTCGAGCTTCCTGCATAATATCTAAAATATGCAACCTTGCTCTCTTTGCTTGATTGAGAGCTTGCTTTAAAATCCCTAGATCAATCCCTCCAAGCTTAATATCCATCTGTAGTGCAGTAATGCCATGTCGCGTACCAGCAATCTTAAAGTCCATATCCCCACAATGATCTTCCAATCCCATAATATCAGTCAAAATCGCAAAATCATCACCCTCCTTTACCAGCCCCATTGCCACACCAGCAACCATATCATAAGTCTCCACTCCACTTGCAAGAAGAGCCAAAGAACCTCCACAAACTGTAGCCATCGAACTAGAACCATTTGATTCTAAGATTTCAGACACAAGCCTAATCACTCGTCGATCCTTGATGCTTGATTCTAGGGCTCTTTTTGCCAAATTTCCATGTCCAAGCTCTCTTCTTCCTGGAGCACCAATCATACTCGCCTCACCCACACTAAAACTAGGAAAATTATAATGCACCATAAAGCGCTCTTTGGATGATGTTTTATCTCCCAAAAGCTCATAGCTTTGGGCATCATTATCGCTACCAAGAGTAGATACAACCAAAGCCTGTGTTTGCCCCCTCTTAAAAAGACAAGACCCGTGCGCACAAGGCAAAAGATTTGTCTCAATCGCAATCTCTCTAACCTCATCCAATCTTCGACCATCAGCACGCTTTTGTTCTTTGAGAATCATTTCGCGCAATCTTCTTTTTTTACAAAACTCAAGAGCAGAAACAATCTCTTCAAAACTCCAAGCAACACTTCTTTGTATCTCTAAAGCAAGCTTGTGGAGCTGACTAGCCCTCTCGCTCTTTGCCATTTGCTTCAAAGCAGAATCTAGAGCTTCATAATAATTTTCCCAAACAAAATCCACAATTTCTGCATTTAAATTTTCAACAGATATATCAAGCGCCATTGGAGAATGAATACTATTTTGAAAAGCTTGCATCATCTGCTGTGATTTTTGAGCGATCGCCGTTTTTGCAACCTCAATCGCCCGATAAAGCTCCTCTTCACTCAATTCATTTGGTGTTTCTCCTTGCATACTTCGCATCTCAATCATCAAAATATCTTCATTGCAACCTGAGATATATAAATCCAAACTACTTTCTTGAAGATCTTGCATACTAGGATTTATTATGAAAGCTCCTTGTTTTTTACCGATTCTAACCGCATTGACAGGGTAATTAAATGGGAGTCCAGAAACATATAAAGCACTTGAGGCAGCTTGGAGAGCACACACTTGGAGATCACTTACCCCATCATAACTCAAAACAATTACACTGATTTGAGTAGGATAAGCATACCCCTTTGGAAACAATGGACGCAATGTGCGATCGATAATGCGAGATGTAAGAGTTTCAAAATCACTAGGCTTGCTTTCACGCTTAATAAATCCTGAAGGAAATTTGGCATTAGCATAGGTCTTTTCAATGTATTGGACTGTAAGAGGCAAAAAATCTTCGCTAATTGTTTTATCCTCATCAACAGCAACGCTTGCCAACAAAATCGTCTTGCCATGACGATACCACACTGCTCCACAAGACTGCTGAGCAACCTTTGTAAAATCAAAACTTTCATTCATATGTTCCGAACAAATCACAATCTCACTCAAACCACAACTCCATTAAATTAAAATATTAAATTTTATCCTACAAAAACGATGCCTTAAAAGACAATAAATCAACATCCGCACTCAATAAATCTCGATAATAATAATGAGTTGAAACAAAATATTGGGGATTGAGCACATAATAAATCTGATCGCACCTTTCAAGCAAAAACGAATATATGCCCTCAGATAAAACAGGAGAAGCGACAGAAATGCTTCTACATCCACTCTTAATACATGCCCTAATTGCAAGTTCTACTCCAAATCCAATTTCAATCCCCTCATCAACAATCAAAACATGTTTATTAGACATGTCCTTCATCTCTTCTTCGCCTCGAATCTTTTTTTGCCAAGAGCGGATAACGCTTTGATAATTTTTCTTTGCCAGATCAAACACTTCATCATTAGAGATTCCAAATGAGGAAATCAATCCATCATCAACCACAACATCCATCATTTCACTCACAAAAGCAATGGAGCATTCTTTGTTTTCAGGGGCCCTAAGTGCAGCCACCAAAAGATACTCCACTGGGATTCCAAAATATTGAGCCACCTTTTTTGCAAGGACTGCTTCTTCCCTAAAAATCCCCATAACAAGCGTATTGCTTAAATCAATTAAATTGATTTTTGCTACTAGTTGCTCTAATGCATCATCAACATTTTTAAAGTATCCTCTCAAATCTTCCATTTCTTTTCCTATTTTTTAAAGCGATAAGAGGCGCCAACTTCACCGAGTGGAACAACCCTAAACTGCACCTTAATATAATTATTTGTCACAGTTTCAATAGGCTGGTTAACACGATCTGTGATGATTGGTGTAAACTCTTGTCCAAAAACAAAAGAAACCCCAAAACACCGAATATCAGTCGATAATGTTAGTGTCCAGTCCTTAACGCTTTTATTGATAAAATCAAAATTCATATCCCCACCCAATGCAAAATAACCAAAATCATTTTTCAACGAAAAGTTCAAAAAATTTGCATCCGTATTGATGTTGTTAGAAACAAAAACATTCTTATAATAATAGCCAATTGAGCTATCCACTCGCCATCGCGAAAATGTAGCCTTCACTGAAGCCTCTTCAATTGCATCGTGCAAAAAAGAATAATACAAGGTGCCTTTTATGTCTAAGCCCTCAATTGGCGAAGATCCAATCTCATTTTGCATGCTTGAAGAAAAAAGCAGATCTCTTGATTCTAAATTAAGTTTTTGAGACACATTGTAATAAAAGATCGCTCTCCCCTGAGGCGTATAAAAATATTGAGAAATTCTAGCCTCAAACACGGGCTTATTGGCCTCAAAGTCGACCACAGAAATAGGATTCCAAAGATTATAAATTTGCTTGTTCCCGCTCAATTCTTGCGCATATGCTTTATAAATTGATGTATCAAACATTGCTGAGTTGTAACGATAGTAGGGACCATTCACTTTAGCTTCAAATTGCATAACATGCAAGAAATTTTTATAATCCCTTGCAATATCAGAAGTCACACTTGCTGAATAATTAGCTGTGAAAAAGTTGGCGGTTTTATCAGCCTTGATTCCTCCTGGAACGCGCATATCTTGATTTTGATAAAAATTTACATTTGTAAAATTCAAGTCTGTCCCAACACCAAAAGAGACATAATCTCCAAAAAGAGGGAATTCCAAACCAATAGGGAGGATAATGGAATTTTTGACATAGCTATATCCCCTTTGACGCGCAACATTGCTTGTTTGCACATCAATAGAATACATCAGATTCTTCCAATAAAGCGAATCTAAGAATTTGTGATATTGCACCTCTGGCAGAAGCTGAAAAGTCTCTTGATTATCTAGGCTCGTAAAATCAAAAAAATACTTATTATAAAGTCCCACATAATGGTCTTGAGACTGGAAAAAATAGCTCAATTTAGAAACATTAATCCGATTTGTGACTTTTTCTCCAACATTGTCAATTCTCAAATAATCAATATCATTCATATAAGAAAAATCAAGGAAAAAACCATCTTGTAATGCAGAACTAGGGTTATCAATCACTAACCCCTGACTAGTAAAGTATTTAAAATTAAATCCATAAACATGCTGATTCTTGACTGCATGTTTTTTGGCGTAATTATTAAAGTTATAAAGATACTTTGTTTGAAATGTAAAAAGATCGTTCTTGGGAGTTGCCAAACGAAATTCTCCAGAAAAACCAGCTCCTCTTGCTGATCGAATCTGGGGACTTAGTGTCATATCCCAAAATTCTTGAGGAGCGATGTAAATAGGCTGTTCATAATAAAATCCCTCTTGGTCAAGATATGCGACATTAGGATATAGCAAACCACTTTTTCTTTCATTTTTTGTACTAAAACTCAAATAAGGGATATATAAAAATGGTATCTTCCCTAAATAAGCCCTAGCATTCCACAATGTTAAAACATTATTGTTTTGATCAAAACTCCCAGAACTTACATCTAAATGCCAAATAGGAGATCCAATATCACATCCAGAAATTGTCCCCTCCCTAAAATAATAAACTCCTTCCTTAGAATTTGCCTCTGTGGCACTAATCCACAATCCTGTCTGATTATTTTGGAGATAAACAGAAGAGAGAGTAAATTGATCTTGATTAAAATCTAGCTTAATTTTTTTTGCAGAGAGCAAAAGATTACTTCCCTGATAGATCCTTGCCTCCCCTTCAATAAAGGCTGTTTTACTCTTTTGATTGTATTTGAGATCTGGGGCAGAAATATAATAATCGCCATTGATTAGAACAACATTGCCTTTTGCAAAAATTTCATCCCCAACCCTTTCAAGTTTATCTGCCGTCATTTCTCCAATCTGAGATTGATTTTGTTTGAGGATAGAGCTTTTTGAAAAAAGAGGCACCAAACAGCAAAGCAATAAAGCAAATCTTTTAAGCATTTTTAATCACAATAGTCTGAGCCGTATAATCATGAAATGCTTGCAAAAAAGGTGAGAAAAAAACGAATACATAAGGAATATAACCAAGATGCTCACTTATAGTCTTAACTACTGCTCTATTCAAAGAACATAAAAAATTTGGAGAATCCAAAACAGAAACATTCACAACACGTATTTTTAAAAGCATCTTCCCAAGTGTCCCGCCATATAAAAACAAAAAAATAGTCTCATAGATCACATTTAAAATAATTAATTGCCAAATCATTTTCAAAATCAAGGCAACAATAGCAGAATAATTTCCTTGGCACTGAGAAAAAGCATCCCAATAGATCACAATAAGAAGAAAAGCAATGATATTTTTATCAATCAAAAAAGCAAAAAAGCGGGCAGAAAGTGGGGCCAATTCAATATCTTCACGATATAACGTTTCTTCTAAATTCATATTTTTTCCATTTTGACATAGCCCAAGTGCTGCTACCCATCGATGCGTAGCCTAATAGCACTACTTATAGGGCCAAGAGAAATTTATTAGGCAATAAATCCTCGTCTAAAGACTGCAAGCGGAAAAATCGCACACAAAACCTACTACTCAACCCAAAACTTATTCTTTTTAACAGACTAGCATATACTGGGAAACACATATCACTTGAGCAGGTGTAATTATAAAATAAATCTCAATAAATCGATTTAATTTTCCAAAAATACAAACCATAACTTCCAACTAACCAAATCACTGGCAAGGCAACCAAAGTAACAAAGGGTGCCAAATCTGCAAAAATCTGTACAAGAACAAAAAACAACACCACCGAACAAATAATATAAAAGGCTGAAAAGTTTTTATGATATCGAGGATTTGCCACCCCAATCAGAGGAACCAAAAATAAACTCAAAAACGGAAAAATGGCCATCAAAATAGCTTTAGCAAACTTTCTTCTTTTGCTATGGCTCTCTCCGCTCAATCCCTCAGACCAATACTCAACCAAATCATATCCACTCAATGGAGCTTCTCCTACACGTGTTTTGATTTTGGCCTCTTGAAATACAACACTCCGAAATTGTTGATCTTTTTGTGCAATATAGGATTTGCCATCATATAGTGTTAGAGCAAAAATTCCTCCATCATTTGTAATCTTCCCTTCTTTAGCGCTAATAAAGTTTTCAAAAGCCATGCGATTAATAGAGAACAAAACAAGATTCTTGTAAGCACGGTTTTCTACACTTTCTACATATACAAGCCAATCTCCTATCTTTTGACCAAACTCCCCTGCTCTAAGATTAATATCAACATCAACCTTCTTGCGTTCAATAAAATTATCAAAAGCTCTTTTTGACACAGGAACAGCACCCAAGGAGAAAACTAGAGAGGAAAAACAAACAATCACCGTAAGAGGTAAAAAAGTTTTGATCAAAACACTAGGCTTAACCCCCAAAGAAAAGAAAACCAACATTTCATAATCATAAGAAAGGCGCGAGATTGCCAATGCACATGAGGCAAAAAATGTAATAGGAATGATGAAGGAAACTGTATTGGGAAGGGAATACAAAAACAAATAAGCCAAATCAGAAAATGTAAGCTTAATTGCATAGCTTGATCCAGCAATTGTGATAAGCAAGATTACAGAAGACACAAAAAAAAGTACAGCAAAAAAAGGGAAAAAGATTTGCGAAAAAGCCCACAAAAAATATTTTTTATACAAAATTTTCTCCAAACTTTACATAAACCAAAATCAGCACAAATGCAAGTGTCAGAAACACCACAAAAGGGACTTTAATCCCAGATAAAGCAATCTCTTTTCCCTTGAGTGCAAAAAGACTAATAAGCAAAATATACCCCATAGCAATCACACAGGCCAGAATAATCAAATAAAGGCTTAAATCAATCAGAACAATAGCTCCCATCGATGCAAAGACAATAATATCTGCCTCTCCTAAAATTTCTTTTTGAAACACAAAATTTCCAAAGATTCTTAAAATAGAAAGCCCGCCAGCTACACAGAAAGCTGAAATCAAATGTTCAGCCCTCAAATCTCCCAAATAATACAAACCTCCAAAAACTCCAAAGAAGCATAAAAAATTTATCCAATCAGGAACCGCAAGCATAATAGAATCAATATAAGACATGACAAACAACAAATACAAGATTCCCGCTATTAAACAGGCATAAGGTGTGACTCCATAAAGCACGACAACAAAAACAAAATCTGCAAAACAAAACAATAAACAAGCTATTAGACTTTTTGAACAAAAAATTTGAAGAAGCATTGATTTGTTTTTTTGATTTTTTTGCAGAGTATAAAACGCGATCATTGCATTTGCAATCACTCCTCCTACCAAAACCCACAAGCAAACCCAAAGCCAATCTTGCGCCTCCAACAAGGCAAACTCAGACCACAAAACATCCATCACGACTCAAGTCCAATCTTAAGATAATTTCGCATTTCTCTAATCTCATCAAGACAGATTTCTTGATGTACAATTCCCCTTTTTCCATCTTGATACACTCTTCCAAAAGGTGAAATAATAGCACTTCCCTTAGATGATCCCTCATTGCCCCAATCGCTAGCAATCACAAAAGTCTGATTAAGAATAGCCAAGGATTGGGAAAGCACCTCAAAATGCTTTTTTCTTGCCTTATCCCATTGAGCCAAAACAAAAACCATTTCAGCACCTTGAACCTTTTTCCACACATCTAAAAATCTCAATTCATAGCAATTAATTGCAGCGCACCTTATGCCATCAATATAGAAAAAATCCATATCTTCAAGTCTGCCCTGAGCAATAAACTCTTCCTCGTTATTGAGTGGAAAGGCACGTGTTTTGGATTGAGAATAGAGAATTTCACCATTTTGAATCACTTTGATATTGTTATAAAACTTTCCTTCAATTTTTTCAATGACAGAAGTGATTAGCGTGTGATCAAAGATGCTTTCTTTGTAGCGCTCAAGTGCATATTGAGAAAAAATGCTTGCCTCTTCAAGACGATGAAAATCAAAACCAGTCAGACTCAGATTTGGAGTGCAAACAATAGAATCCTTAATGCACCGCCTAGAAAAATCCAGCACACGCTCTAAATTTGTTTCAAAACAATTTTTGACCTTAAATTGCAAAACATAGATTTTCTTATTTTTAGAAGTCATCAAAACTGATACTTCCCTTGGCATAGTTTGTTACTTTTGCCTCAAAAAAGTTCGTTTTTTGATCATTAAAACTTGAAAACTGATCCACCCATTTAATAGGATTATGAGAGCCATAAATTTTTGGCATTCCAACATGAGCAAGACGATCATCAGCCAAGTATTGAATATATTGACGAATAATCTCACTTGTAAGGCCAAGAATCTGTCCTTGAGTGATATATTCTCCCCAAGCTACCTCTACTTCAACAGCTTTTTTAAACATCTCCACTACCTCTTCTTCTAGGCTTTTTGTAAAAAGATCTGGACGCTCTTTTTTGACAGAATTGATCATGTTTTGAAATAAAAGCAAATGCGTCACTTCATCACGCTGAATAAACCTAATCATCTGTGCACTACCAAGCATCTTCCCCGATCTTGCCAAAGTATAAAAATAACTAAAACCACTATAAAAATAAATCCCCTCCAAGATTTGGTTGGCAAACATTGCCTTTACCAAATTTTGCTCTGTTGGATTCTTAGCAAGCTCCATATACACATCAGCAATATGATCATTTTTGGATCTAAGTTGCATATCTACACGCCACATATCATAGATTTCATCTGTATTGGCAGAGATTGATTCCACCATAACCGCATAACTCTGAGAATGCAACGCCTCTTCATAAGCCTGACGCACCAAAATAAGATTAATCTCAGGACTTGTCATATAAGGATTGACATTGTCAATAAGATTATTAGTTTGCAATGAATCCATAAAAATCAATTGTGCCAAGGCTCGGTCATATCCAAGCTTCTCTTGTGTCGTAAGACCACCATTATAATCTCGCTTATCAGCATTCATATTAACTTCTTCAGGGAACCAAGTGTTAGCAAGCATGACTTTCCAGAGATTATAAGCCCATTGATATTTAATTTTATTGAGATCAAACATACTTGTTGGATCCCCTCCAAAAATTCTCCTTTCATTAACGCTTTCTATTGAATTTGGATTGTAAATTTTTTTACGCTCAACCTTTTCCATTGTTCTCTCCTTTCAATGTTTTTGTAAATTTTCTTTGTAATTTAAAATAGTGACAGCAAGAACTCTAATTAATTTTTGAGTAAGAATCATTGCGATTAAAAATTCTAACTATATCAAATTTATACTTTTCCTTCTCGAATTCTTTGATACAATTTCACCTTTCAATAAACATCAACTCAATTGTCTATTGAATAAGCGGGAGTGGCGAAATTGGCAGACGCACCAGACTTAGGATCTGGCGCCGCAAGGCGTGGAGGTTCAAGTCCTCTCTTCCGCACCACTTTTCTTTTAATCAATTCTAATCTTCTCTTATAATTTACATACACACTTCAAGGAACATTATGCAAGAGATTAAAATGCAACTTGTTAGCAACTACAATAATATATCAATACAATCATGGCTCAAGCAATCAAAAAACAACAATTGCTTATATACAAATTATTTTTCAAAACAAATTACAAGCTGTCTTTGGTCGATTGCATTTCTTTTTATAATACAAAATATTACCCACCCCTCCTCAAAATTCCTTGCATGCATTTTTAAGAAGACTATCAAAATCATTCAAAACATATCACAAGAGAAAGAAATAGGAGAGAAACCAAAACCATCTTTAGAGATACAAAGCAATATCTTAGAAAGTTATAATTTTCTACAAGCCATGAGAGGAGAGATTATCAAAAACTTTTTGTCAAATTTTCTCTCTCCAAAAATAAGCGTTGTGTTTAAAGACCATAAACGATCCTTGATCCCTCATCTTTTACACAATTTCCAAAGAATCTATTGTTTATTCTTGCAACCCTATGGCTTATTTATAAAAATCAACAAGGAGAAATCAATATGAAAACAATCCTTTTAACCAATGATGATGGGTTTTTTTCAAAAGGTTTATTAGCCCTTCAAGAGGCATTGAAAGATTTGGCACGCATTGTCATCGTCGCTCCTGCATGTGAGAAATCAGCTTGTGGTCATGGCCTTACGCTTAATAAACCTCTCAAATTAATCCAAATTCAAAAAGATTATTACAAGATCGACAATGGAACTCCTGCTGATTGCATCTATTTGGCGCTTCACTCACTTTTTCCTACCCAAAAACCCGATCTTGTTATATCAGGTATTAATCTAGGATCTAATATGGGAGAAGATATCACATATTCAGGAACCGTTGCAGGAGCAATGGAAGGAGCGATCTATGGAATCCCCTCTATCGCAATCTCTCAGGTATTAAAAAATGCCGATAAAAATTATGAAGACTTTTCTCTTGCTCAAAAAACAATTCGCCACATTGTTACACAAATCTTTCAAACTTCTTTCCCACTCATTGATCGCAAAGTGCTCAACATCAACATCCCATATGCCAAAGAGAGCAATGGCTACAAAATCACTCAGGCAGGGTATCGCCTTTATGAGCATACAGCCCAAAAGAGCACAAATCCCAGAGGACAAGAATATTTTTGGCTTGGACTTCACCCACTCAAATGGAAAAATAGAACCAATGCAGTTGCAATGTCTGACTTTGAGGCAGTGCAAAATGGCTATGTCTCTCTCACTCCTCTAACTCTTGATTTGACGAGTTTTTCAGACTTAGAGAATCTTCAAGGATGGATTCAATGACTGCTGATCGCTACACCCGCTCAAGAATTATTTTTGGTCCGCATTTTGAAACAATGCAAAAGACAAAGGTGTTGATTTTTGGCGTTGGAGGAGTGGGAGGATATGCAATTGATGCCCTCTATCGAAGCGGGATTCAAAATCTCACTATCGTGGATAAAGATTCATTTGATATTACAAACCAAAATCGACAAATCGGTTCTGAAGCCATAGGACAGGTCAAAGTCGAAGCACTTGCAAAGCTTTATGATGGAATCACCCCTATCCATGCCCAAGTTGATGAAAGTTTCCTCCAAACGATAAATTTTGAAGATTTTGATTATATCGTTGATGCCATTGATGACATACAAGCCAAGATTCTACTAGCAAAAAAAGCTCACAAGAGGCGCTTTGGCACTTATATTAGCTCTACTGGGAGTGCCAAAAAACTCAATCCTCTTTTTATAAAAGTTTCAAGTATTTGGAAGAGTTATGGGGATAAATTTGCAAGAAAATTTAGAGAAAACCTCAAGAAGCAATCTTTTAAGGGAGATTTTAAAGTAATATTTTCTGATGAAGCTCCTCATTGTAAGGCTCTTGGGAGCTGCAATGTTGTAACAGGGAGCTTTGGGTTGCAAATTGCAAGTGAGATCTTACGCGATATTCAAACCACACACAAGGAGTAATTTAAAATGGAAAAGTTATTTTGCTATGAAGATGAAGATATTCTAGATTATCAAGAAGACTATATCGATGAAGAGGAAGATGAGGAAGGCGGATATTATCAGGGGTATGATGATGATGACTACCAAAATCCAGATAGTGAATATGAGGATGAGTAATGCAATCCAAAATCATTCCTACAGCACTCATTCAACACAGCTTTAAAGGCACAAAAGAAGAAACTCTTCAGTATATAAAAAACAAAATTTTAGAATCTGCACAGCTTGGCTCAAAACTCGTTTTGCTTCAAGAGCTTCATGCACAAGAGTATTTTTGCCAAAGTGAAAATGTTGATTTTTTTGATTATGCGCTGTCTTTTGAGGAGGATATAAGATTTTTTTCTTCTATTGCCAAAGAAGCACAAGTGGTTCTGGTGACTTCTTTGTTTGAAAGACGCAGTGCAGGTCTATATCATAACACAGCGGTTGTTTTTGAGACTGATGGGAGTCTTGCAGGAAAATATCGCAAAATGCACATTCCTGATGATCCTGGCTTTTATGAAAAGTTTTACTTCACTCCTGGAGATTTAGGTTTTGAGCCCATTCAAACCAGTGTTGGAAAACTTGGAGTAATGGTATGTTGGGATCAATGGTATCCAGAAGGAGCAAGGATTATGGCTCTTAAGGGAGCAGAGATGCTCATCTATCCTACGGCCATTGGTTGGTTCCCTCAAGATGATGAAGCAGAAAAAAATCGCCAAAGAGAAGCTTGGATTGGAGTACAAAGAGGCCATGCAATCGCCAATGGAATTCCAACTTTGGCAATCAATCGCGTAGGATTTGAGGAAGACAAAAGCGGTGTATTGCAAGGAATTCAGTTTTGGGGATCTAGTTTTGCCTTTGGTGCTCAAGGAGAACTTTTGGCAATGGGAAGCATTGATCAAGAAGAAATCATACAAATCCAAATTGATCTTGGTCGCAGTGAAGAAGTGCGAAGAATTTGGCCTTTTTTGCGCGATAGACGCATTGATTCTTATCAAGAAATTCTTAAAAGATACTGTGACTAATCCTGCGCATATCAAACATGTTTGATAAAATAATGAACTTCACAATTTATTGATATAAGGAAAAAATATGAAAAAACTAGCCTCTATTCTTTTGAGTGGTCTTTTTTGCTTTGCAACAGAAGCTCAACAAGAAAAAACAACAGGTCTCAAAATCAATGAACAAGCTAAAGGGGGGAATACTTACACGGGCTGTGGCCTTGGAAGTATGCTTTTTACAACAGATAATGCCTTTTTGCTCTCTTTTCAAGCCACAACAAATGGTCTTTTTGGGAATCAAACTTTTGCAATCAGCTCTGGAACCTCAGGTTGCGAAAAAGCAGTATTGGCACAAAATGATCGTGTAGAGGAATTTGTTGCATCCAATATGGATCAGCTTTCCAAAGAAGCTTCTATGGGAAGAGGCGAAGCCCTTGATACACTTGTTGAACTCCTAGAGATTGAAAATGCCCAAGAATTCAAACAAAAATTGCAAATCAATTATCATCTTGTTTATGCAACCAAAATGGTTCAAATGAATGAGGTGCTCAATCAAATTCAAACCCTTTAGTTTGATATTGGGGGGAATCTTTCTTCCCCTTTTTGTTTTTTCGAAACCTCCCACCTTTCAACAAGCTGATTTAAACAAAATCGCAAAAAGCAGAGAATGGAGAAATCTTCTTCATTTTGACAAAAGAAAAAGTCAAATTGATGATGAGCGGTTTTTCCTCTCTCCTTGGGGGAATACAGACCCAATGAGCGAGCTAAAAGCTACACTTCAAGCCTTTTATGCACCTATTCCCACCCAGCTCAAAGATCTTAATTCTAAAGCCTTGTCACTTTTGGAAGAATTTAATGCCCAAGAAAGCGGAATCTCAATGGGTGTTCAAGATATGCACGCTATCTGCAGATTCCCATCGCGTCTCAATTATCTCAGATCACAACTTCATTTACCCAATCTTCCAACGCCACAATGTCAGACCTTTGACAAACTTTATTCCAAAATCTCACCCAAATCCATCACGCTCATCTTTGCCTCAGGGCACATTAATTCTCCTGCATCAATGTTTGGGCACAACTTCTTACTTTTTAATTCCAAATACAACTCGCGCTTGCTCTCATATGCACTCAATTACTCTGCTCAAGTTGATGAGGCAAATACAAATGGCTTCATCTTTGCGCTTAAGGGATTAAGTGGGGGCTACAATGGACGATACTCGATCCTTCCATACTATGACAAAATCAAAGAATATGCCTATAGCGAAAATCGCGATATGTGGGAATTTGAACTCAATCTCACCCCCCAAGAAACCCTAATTGCTTATCAACACATTTGGGAGCTCAACAACATCAACTCAGATTATTTTTTTCTAGATGAAAATTGCGCTTCTAATCTTTTGTGGATTTTAGAGATTGCTCGTCCTAGCATAAACCTTCGCGATTCTTTTCCTAGCGTTGTCAATCCCCCACAAACTCTCCACATCATCCAAGATGCCAAACTTATTTCAAAAACCATTTATCGTCCAAGCAAACAAAATAAGATTCGCGCCTATGAAAAAATGCTCTCTCTAGCTGAGCTTTATCTTGTCAAACAAATCGCTAAAGGGAATCTATCCCCACAAGGTATTGCCACCCACCCCAACCAAATTCTCATCCTAGAGTGTTCAGCAGAACTTGTAGAGTTTTATTTTATGAAACAACAACTCAGCCTCAATCAATATCAAGAAATCGCTCACAATATCGCCAATGCAAGATCTAAACTTGGCACATCTCAAGAGATCGCGATCTCCGCACCTCCTTCCCCCTTGCAATCTCATCGAGAATTTTTGATCTCTCCTACATTTTTTACAAATACAAAAAATCATTTTTTAGGATTTGAAACGCGCTTCACTTATCATGGGATCGAAGATAGTTCAATAGGGATTCAAAAAGAAACAAGCATTGAATTTCTCAAAGCCCTTTTTGGAATCTCTTTAGAACAAAATCCAAAACTCTATCTCCAAGAAATCACCATCCTCAAACTCCAATCCCTCCCAACAATCAGCACACTCATTCATCCCATCTCTTACCAATTCCAAATGGGAGCTAGTCGAGATTTTCTCAATTCTCACTTGACCTTTTATCTCAATGGAGGAGTGGGAGCAAGTATGGCTTTAGGAGAACATTTCTTTGCCTATTATCTTTTTGAGCCCTCACTTTATATCTCCAAGATTCCACAAATTGCTGTGACTAATACCTTAGGAGGAGTATTTGAGGCTTCAAGATTCAAATTTCTCATCACTTATCACAACACTCTCTATCCACAAAACTTTTCATCAGAAAATTTCATCATCTCTAATGCACTCAAAGCCTCCATTAATCTCTCTATCAATTCTCACTGTGCCTTAAATTTCTCATCACATTTGATCTTTTTCAACAAATCACTCCCAACTAGAATGCTCCACAAGGCACAAATCCGAATCTACTTATAAAAGATTTAGGGCATAATTAGCCCTTTATTCTTGCATCTTAGAAAGGTTGTTTATGGACGGAAGATTATTTACTTTTGCGGGGTTAATCAACCCAAATCACGATTTTATTATCGGCTTTTATACGGTTCTTGTAGCTGTGATTATTTTAATTTTGGCAAAAATGGCTACAAGCAACCTTAAAATCATCCCCCAAGGACTACAAAACATTTTTGAATGGTTTATCGAAGGAACAATCAATGTAGCAAGCGATATTGTGAGCAGAGAAATTGCAGTCAAATACCTCCCTCTCACAGCAACAATTGCTCTTTTTGTTTTTTTCTCCAACGCCATTGGGATCATCCCTGGATTTGAATCCCCTACATCAAGCTGGAGCTTTACTCTTGTTTTGGCACTTGTTGTTTTCTTCTACTATCACTTTGAGGGCATTAAAACCAAAGGGATCGTAAAATATTTCGCGCATTTTGCAGGCCCTGTTCCTCTTTTGGCACCATTGATGTTGCCTGTAGAGATCATTTCTCACTTTTCGCGAATCATCTCTTTGTCATTCCGTTTGTTTGGAAATATCAAAGGGGATGATATGTTTTTGCTTGTGATGCTTATGCTTGCTCCTTGGCTTGCACCACTTCCAGCTTTTGCAATTTTGACGCTTATGGCATTCTTGCAAGCCTTTGTGTTTATGATTTTGACTTATGTCTATATCGCAGGAGCAATTTCTGAAGAAGAGCATTAAGCTCTTCTTTTGATCCACTCCTCAATCTCCCAATCACTTCTTAAAATCACATTAGCTTTTGCGCAATATGTTTTTGCTCTCAAGTCATAAAGTTCTTTGGCGCGATCATCAAAAAGAGGTCTGCAAACAGTATCTTGAATCACGCGCTGAGAAATCACATCAAATGGAAGATCCAAAAAAACCACTTCTCCCAAGATCCCTACATCCTGATAAGCACCAAAACCTCCTCCACAATCAATAATATGAGGCACACTTAAGTTTGCAATCTCAAAAAAGATTTCTTTTTCCTTGGCTCTAAAAAACTCCTCTCCATATTGATGAAAAATATCCACAATTTTCATTTGCATCAGATTCTCAATCCTACAATCTGTAGAAAAAATAGGCAAAGAAAATAGTGAAGCTAGCCTTTGAGCAAGCGTGCTTTTGCCACTTCCCATAAAGCCAATCAATACAAGATGGTGTTTCATATGATTTGAAAAGTCCTAAAGCTTACCTTAGGGTAAGAGTATAGCCCTTTTCATTCTGCCCCAAATCATAGGCATATTGTCCATCAAGCTCAAGGGAAATGCGATAATAGTTTTTATGCGTCCCCACAGAAATAACACGAAAAAATCGACGATCAAGAGCGATATCTTGATTGATAATTTCCTCTCCTTTCTGCAAATCAAGAATGATTCTAAAGGGTTTAGGCAAAACAAAAATTTGTTCAAGTTTATAAGGAGATGTGATTTGGATTGTTTTGCCAATGATTGTAAAACCAAAACTTTCTATCTTGTAGCTCACCGGTTTTTTAAGCTCTGCTTCTTGTATGTTTTGAATTTGCGATAAGCTAATGGGGTAGTGCCAATCAATATCTGAATCTATCTTAATTGTTTCTGTAGCGATACTACCATCAAGTTTTTGATATACAAATTGGACCTCTTTAAGAATCCTTGCTGTTGTGGGAAGATTTACCTCAACCTTTTCTAAAGGTTTAGTAATCGCCCCCTCAACACTCTGAGGACTTGTTTTGGGCGTCATTTTCAACTCAAAAGGATCTTCTCTTGCAAACAAAATCAAGGCTATTAAACAAATCATCTTTTTCATTTCTTCTCCTCACTCAATGGCTCTAAACCCTTAAGCTCAAAAATTCTTTTTTGCAAAACAACATTTTCTTTTTGCAAATTTTCGGCCTGATTCTCAAGAGAAATCTTCTCCTTTTTCAATTCCAACAAAACGCTCCAAGAATTGCTTCCAAATAACAAAAAAAATAAATATATCATCACCCCCAATCCACAGAACCCCAAAATAACAATCCTTTTTTTGGAACTTTGCGCTCTCTCTTCCTTTAGTTCTTCAAAGATTCCATCTAGATCTTCCCTTTCGTGCATTATGAGAAAATCTTCCACCCCAAATATTCACCCCCAGCAAGCTCCCTTTCAATTTCAATCAAACGATTGTATTTTGCCATCCTCTCACTTCTTGCTGTTGATCCAGTTTTGATTTCTCCACAATTCAAAGCCACAGCAAAGTCAGCAATAAAACTATCTTCACTTTCTCCACTGCGATGACTCATCACACAACGATACCGATTGCGTTGTGCTAGTCTCATCGTTTGCATACTTTGCGAAATGCTTCCAATTTGATTGGGCTTGACCAAGATTGCATTTGCAATCTTCTTTTCAATCCCCTCGCGTAAAATATCCACATTTGTAACAAACAAATCATCGCCTACAAGTTGTATTTTTTGACCCAATTTCTCTGTCAAAATCTTCCACCCACCCCAGTCATCTTCACTTAAACCATCTTCGATTGACACGATAGGATATTTAGCCACAAGCTTCTCATAATACTCAACCAACTCGCTTGAAGTCAGTTTTCTTCCCTCCCCTTTTAAATCATACAAACCATCTTCTCCAACCAACTCACTGCTTGCAACATCTAAAGCAATCGCGATATGTTCCCCAGCTCTATATCCTGCGCGCTCAACTGCTTGCAAAATCACCTCAATTGGCTCTTCATTGTTTTTTAGGTTAGGAGCAAATCCCCCCTCATCTCCAATAGCAGTTACCTCTCCCTTTTCAGATAAGATCTTTTTGAGATGTTGATACACCTCTGCAGAGGCCCTTAACCCCTCAGAAAAACTTTCAAATCCTAAAGGCATAATCATATATTCTTGAAAATCTACCGTATTGTCTGCGTGACTTCCACCATTGATGATATTAAGCATTGGAACAGGCAAAACACAAGCATTTGCTCCACCCAAATAACGATAAAGAGGCACTCCCAATGATCTTGCGCTTGCTCTTGCATAAGCCATGCTTACACCCAATATAGCATTAGCCCCCAAAGCAGAATAATTAAAAGTCCCATCAATCCCCCTCATTAAAGAATCAATTTTCTCTTGATTCCCTATCTCTGCGCCTATCAATGCCTCTCTAATCACTCCATTGACATTCCCACACGCTTTTTGCACACCCTTGCCCAAATATCTATCACCCCCATCTCTGAGCTCCAATGCTTCTCTTTTCCCCGTGCTTGCTCCACTTGGAACAATTGCACTTTCACGCACCCCATCACTTAGCTCAATTCCAACTTTCACTGTTGGATTTCCTCGACTATCCAAAACTTCAAATGCTTCAATATGTGTAATAATCGACATCATTTCTCCTTAGAGTTCTGTTTCATCAGGGAGAGGCATAATCTCATCTTGCCCCCCAATTTGTTCTTTTATCTTGTGGATAATTTCTTCACTGATTTGAGGATTTTCTTTGAGAAAGATCTTTGCATTCTCGCGCCCTTGTCCAAGCTTTGTCGCACCATAGCTCAACCACGCCCCACTCTTATCAATGATATCTAGCTTCACTCCATAATCAATGATTTCACCCTCCTTGCTGATCCCCTCGCCAAACATAATATCAAATTCTGCTTCTCTAAAAGGAGGAGCTACTTTGTTCTTGACGACTTTTGCCTTTGCTCGATTCCCAATTTGCTGTTCATTTTGCTTCAAAGTCGCAATGCGTCGGATATCAATTCTCACGCTTGCATAAAATTTCAGTGCATTTCCTCCTGTCGTCGTCTCTGGACTTCCATATCCCATCATTCCAATCTTCATCCGAATCTGATTGATAAAAATCAGAGTTGTATTCATCTTGTGAAGGACGCCCGTAATCTTACGCAAAGCATGACTCATAAGCCTTGCTTGCAAGCCCACATGTTGATCTCCCATATCTCCATCAATTTCAGCTTTTGGAGTCAAAGCAGCTACAGAATCAATAACAACAAGATCTACAGCTCCACTGCGTGTCAATGTCTCTAAGATCTCCAATGCTTGCTCGCCATTATCAGGTTGAGAGACCAAAAGATTCTCTGTATCTACCCCTAGCTTTTTTGCATAATACACATCAAGCGCGTGCTCTGCATCAATAAAAGCACAAATTCCTCCATTTTTTTGGCACTCAGCAATCACTTGCAAACTCAAGGTTGTCTTTCCTGAGCTTTCAGGTCCATAAATTTCTATAATCCTACCCTTTGGGATTCCCCCAATCCCCAATGCCATATCAAGCCCCAAAGAACCCGTTGAAATACATTCAATTTTTTCAACTTGCTTATCTCCCAAGCGCACCAAAGCCCCTTTTCCAAAAGCTTTATCCACCTGTTTCAAAGCAAGTTCAATTGCTTTTTTCTTCTGCTCATCAATGCTCATTGCAATCCTTCATGATATCTTTTCAATGTGATGATTGTATCTCAAAGAAAGGCTTTCAGTATGGGGTTTTTGGTAAAATCTAGACTTCAAATTAAATCTTAGAGGAACATTATGCGTGAGATTTGCATTGCACACAGTCCAGATGCTGATGATTTATTTATGTATTATGCGATTGTGTTTGGATGGGTAGATACGCCTTGTGCTTTTAAAAATATCGCACTGGATATTCAAACTCTCAATGCTCTTGCTCTTCAAAAATTCTATGCAGTGAGTGCAATTTCTTTTGGCGTTTATCCACTCATTGCCCAAGATTATGCCCTTTTGAGAACTGGTCTAAGCTTTGGGAAAGGATATGGTCCAAAACTCATTAAAAAGAAGGACAAGATTCTTAAAAAACACTTCAAAGTCGCACTCAGTGGAGAACATACAACCAACGCTCTACTCTTTCGCCTCAAATACCCTCAAGCAAGAATTATTTACAAAAACTTTTTAGATATAGAAACTGCTGTTTTGAGCGGTGAAGTTGATGCGGGGGTTTTGATCCATGAATCAATCCTTAACTTTGATGCATCTTTGAGTGTTGAGGCCCACTTGTGGGATATTTGGCTTGATCTTACAAAAAAAGAGCTCCCTCTTCCACTTGGAGGAATGGCTATTTCACGATCCATTCCCCTAATCCAAGCAATTGCCATTGAAGAATCACTCACCAAAGCAGTCAAAATCGCCACAACACAAAAACAAATCCTCTCAAAAATGCTCCTAGATCGCCATCTTGTTAGAGTAAATTCTAAAGATTTGGAGACTTATCTCAATTTGTATGCCAATACAGATTCCATTTCTTTAAATCAAACACAGCTAAGAGGGATTGAAAAGCTCTTTGAGCTAGGATATGAGGGAGGGTTTTATCCTCACAAAATCGATCCTCTTGATTGTCTCATTCCCTCAGAATATAAGCAGGTTCGCTACAACTAAGTCTTTATAGCTTTTGTTGATCAAATTTTTAAAATTAAATTTGATGATAAGACCTGCAAGATATAATTATAAAAACTCAAAATAATTTTCCAGATTTCAGAAAGGGACAACAATCAAACAGCTATTTTTCTTGATTACTTTTCTTGTTTTTTTAGAATTGCTTCTCATCTTTGGTGCTTTTGGATTAATGGGGAAATTTGGAAGCTCTTTTTTTGGATTCAATTTCTATCTTTTTGGAATCCTTTGCTATTTGTGGCCAATTTTGCTTTTTTATATCATTCGCTCCTATCAAAAGCACAAAAAAAACTTTTGGCATTTCCTTGAAATCTCGCTTGGCACCATTGCATTATTTCTTTTTCTCCTAGTGATTCAAGCCCTATCTTTTAAAACAGGTATTTTTGGCAGAGCAATCACCACATCTCTTGTCCCACACATTGGTTATTTTGGAATCTGGATTGTGTCAATTTTTGGCCTTTGTGTTTGCCTCCTCTCTCTAAGCCAAAAAGACCCTATCCAACTCATCAAACAAGCAAACCTTCCACACATATTGACCAAAACAAAACATTTCTTTTCTCAATGCCTCTTGGGGGGGATCAAAAAAAGCTTGCCTATTTTTAAAAAAATCTCAATTTCATGTAAGCATATTTTTCATTCTGCAAAATTACATTTCTCACACCACTCCCCCGCACTTCCATTTGCAAAAAAGGACAGTCAAGATTCTTTAGTGGATCTCAAAAATCTCTTGCCTCATCCCCAAGAGACACATCAATCAGCCAACCCAAACCCCACACAACCAGCTCAACCCAAACAGGAGAGAATTATGTTTAAAAAAGATGAAAAACTCAATATTCAAGAATTTGTCATTGCAACAAAAACCGAAGAGAAAAAAGTCAATATTCGCGTTGTGGATAAAATCCAACCACAAAAAGAAAATCCCTTTCTTAAAGATCATTTTCCCCTAGGAGCAACGCAAGCAATCAGCACAAGTGCAGAATTACTTAAAAAAATAAAAACTCAAGACTCTCAACCACAGAACCCCACACAAGAGCCACAAATATCTCCCTCTCAAAGCGCTACTTCAAGCCAACCCTACCACCCCTCACCTTCTTTAGATCAGCATATCTCAGATCATCCATATTCGCCAGAAGAAACACTTGAACTACCTACAGAAGATGCCTCTTTAAAAACTTCACCCCAAACCGATCTGCCCTCCCCAGAAGAAAATCCTAAGCATACTTCTTTGGCAACCCAATACCCCTCACAAGATCAACCTTCGCCCTCTCAAGATTCTATCTCTAGCACCCCTAGCCCAACTCCCCCATCACTTGCACCCTCACCCATTGCACCCAATGCATTTTCTAAGCCAAGAGTCGCCCATATCAAAACGCTTGAAGAAAACGAAGCATTGCTCAAAGAGATCGATCAGGGCAATGTCGCTATCCCCAAAGATTATAAACTCCCCCCCATCTCTCTTCTTTCTCCAGCTCCTCAACAAGAAAACGAGATTGATGAAAATGAGATTGATTCCAAAATTCAAAGCTTGCTTGAAAAGCTCTCTGTCTTTAAAATTGAGGGGGATGTGATACGCACCTATTCTGGTCCTATTATCACAACCCTTGAGTTTCGCCCAGCTCCCAATGTCAAAGTCAGCAGAATCCAAAGCTTAGAAAACGATATTGCAATGGCATTGGAGGCTAAATCTATCCGCATTCAAGCACCCATCCCAGGGAAAAATGTCGTAGGGATTGAGATTCCAAACTCCAATACCCAAACAATCTATCTTAGAGAAATCTTTGAATCTGAGATTTTTCAAAATTCAGCCTCACCCCTTACACTCGCCCTTGGAAAAGATGTGGTAGGCAATCCTTTCATCACAGATCTCAAAAAACTTCCACACCTTTTGATTGCGGGAACCACAGGTAGCGGAAAGAGCGTGGGAGTGAATGCGATGATTCTCTCTCTTCTTTATCGCAACTCTCCAGATGATCTCAAACTCATGATGGTTGATCCTAAAATGGTAGAGTTTATGCCCTATAGTGATTTGCCTCATCTAATCACCCCCATCATCACAGATCCCAAAAAGGCAGTGATTGGATTGGCCAATGCTGTGCGTGAAATGGAAAGACGCTACACCCTTATGAGTCAATCACGCACAAAAGAAATCATCAGCTACAATCAAAAAGCACAAGAAATGGGACTTGAGAAGTTTCCATATTTTGTCATCATTATCGATGAGCTAGCAGATTTGATGATGACAGCAGGCAAGGAAGTTGAATATTCTATGGCACGCATCGCTCAAATGGGGAGAGCTTCAGGAATGCACCTCATCGTCGCCACCCAAAGTCCAAGAGCAGAAGTGCTCACAGGTCTTATCAAAACCAATCTTCCTGCTCATCTAAGCTACAAGGTTGGGACAAAAATTGATGCGGGAATCATTGGTTGCGCAGGCGCAGAAACCCTTCTTGGTCGCGGAGATATGCTCTTCACTCCTCCTGGAGTAAGCGGATTGGTTCGCCTACACGCACCTTGGAGCAGTGAAGATGAAGTCAATGCGATCGTTAGCTATATCAAAGACCAAAGAGAAACACTCTATGATCCTTCATTTTTGCCAGAAGAAAAAGAGGTTTTTGGCGCATTGGATTGCAATGATCTTGATGATGAAACCGCTCAGCTTCTAGAAAGAGCCAAACAAATCATCATCCAAGATGGAAAAACTTCCATTAGCTACCTCCAGCGTAGACTTTCAATTGGCTACAACAAAGCCGCAACCCTTATTGAAAAACTTGAACAGATTGGGTTTCTATCCGAAGCAGATTCCAAAGGGAACCGTCAAATTTTGTAACTTTTTCCTACAGGTAGCTCAAGAGACCCTTAGATAAAATAAAAGAAATTTTTCCCTTAGGATAAGATCATTCAAATAGAATAAAAGGACACTTATGAATGCTCTTATTTTGCTTGTGATTGGCTTAGTTGCCTTTGGTTTTGGATGGTTTATTTACTCAAAATTTGTTGCCTCAAAAATCTTAAAACTTGATGCAAATTTTTCTACCCCCTCACATACTATGCGAGATGAAGTGGATTATATCCCCACCCATAAATTTGTCCTATGGGGACATCACTTTACAGCTGTTGCCGGAGCTGCACCTATTGTTGGCCCAGCGATTGCCGTTCAATGGGGTTGGATGCCTGCATTCTTTTGGGTTGTTCTAGGAACGATATTTTTTGCAGGGGTTCATGATATGGGTGCTCTTTGGGCAAGCGTTCGCCATCAAGGACAATCAATTGGTGGAGTTTGTCGCAAGATTGTAGGTTCAAAGGTGGGACAACTTTTTATGATTGTGATCTTTTTAGTTCTTTTGATGGTCAACAGTGCTTTTGGCGTCATTATTGCCAATGAATCCGTTGCCTATCCTTCGACCATTATCCCTGCGTGGGGAGCCATATTTGTAGCAATCTTTATGGGAATCTCAATCTATCACTTTAGACTCAATCTTGGAATAGTAACACTTATTGGAGTGGTCGCTCTTTATGGGCTAATTCCTCTCGGAAATGTGATCCCTATCTCTCTTCCTGCTGAATTTTTGGGTTTTAATGCTTATCAACAATGGATCATCATCCTCTTTTTATATGCAGGAGTTGCATCAATTATGCCCGTTTGGCTTTTGCTTCAACCCCGTGACTACATCAATGGAATCCAACTTTTTATCGGTCTCATTTTGCTTTATAGCTCTATCTTCCTAGTTGCTCCAGCCGTTGTGGCTCCCAAACTCATTCCATCCATCACGCAAGAGGGTGGATGGCAGATTCTTATTCCTGTGCTTTTTATTACTGTTGCCTGTGGTGCTATCAGTGGATTTCACGGGATTGTTGCTTCTGGAACAACTTCTAAGCAGGTTGATAAAGAAACCGATGTAAGATTTGTTGGTTATCTTGGGGCTTTAGGAGAAGGCTCTCTTGCCCTTGGAACAATCATTGCCTGCATTGCTGGACTTGGACTGATTAATCCTGATTTATCAGTTGATACTTGGGCTTCTCTATACAAAGGGGGAGCAGCCAACTTTTCCCTTGGAGGGGCGGCTATTTTACACTCTGGGCTTGGCATCCCCCAATCTCTTGGACAAACTCTTCTATCTCTTATGGTGATTCTATTTGCAGCGACCACAATGGATGCGGGAATCAGATTGCAACGCTATATTGTTCAAGAATGGGGAGAGCTTTATAAAATCCATTTTCTTAAAAACAAATGGGTTTCGACACTTGTGGCTGTTGGACTCTGCTTTAGCCTATCATGGAGTGGTTTAGGAGAAGGGGGACAAAATGAAGTTGCAATCTGGCCACTTTTTGGCGCAACCAATCAGATCCTTGCCTCTCTCACACTCCTCACTCTTGGAGTGATTCTAATCCAAAATAAACGCATTAAAGGCTCATTGGTTGTACTTATTCCGATGAGCTTTATTTTATGTATGTCGCTTTGGGGAGCACTTATTAAAATGAAAGATTACTACACGCAAGAAAGTTATCTTCTTTTTGTGATCAGCTTTATTGTTATTGTTGTCACAATTTCTGTTGTCCTATCAGCCCTCTCTTGCATTTCCAAAATTCTAAGAAGCAAACATGCGTAATATTTATAGCCCAATCAGTAAATTTCTCAAAGATTACTATGAAGTTGGCTACAAACGAGCCCTCAAAAAAGAACAAGAAGAAATAGAGGCACTCCTAATGCTTTTGGCATTTTCAGAGATGATGGGGATTGCTAATCCTTATGAATTTCATATGCTTGAATTGATTCCTGATCTAATGCCCAAATTTCATCAGTGGCATAAAAAAATAGGGTTTGAAAAATCACCCTTTGATTTCTTTCCCTGCGCATGCTGTTAAATCAAATTATTTTTATTGGAGGGAAGGGAGGAGTGGGAAAAAGCACAATTTCTAGCTCCCTTGCTCTAAATCTATCACTTCAGAACAAAAAAACACTTCTTATCTCCACAGATCCTGCACACAATCTCAATGATATTTTTTCTATCCCCTATGCAACACAAATCAGTCAAATCAACCCCTATCTATCCATTCAACAAATTATTCCCCAAGAAGAAGCCCTCTCTTATATGCAAGAAATTGCACAAAAAACAAAAAAATTTCTTGGGGCTCATCACTATGAGCTTATTGATCGCTATTACAAAAGCGCTGCACAAAATGGTATCACGCAAGAATCTGCCCTTTTTGACAAGCTTGTCAAACTCATCACTCACAGCCAAGCACAATGGGATCATATCATCATTGATACAGCACCCACTGGACACACTTTGAGATTCTTTACACTAGCCCAAACGCTCAAAACTTGGAGCAAAACAATGCTTGGATATCAACAAAAAAATAATCATCTCTATCATATCTTAGGCTCCCCTTCTTATGAAAACAACTCTTTACAACAACATCTAGAAGAGAGATATCAAATCTACCAAGCATTTCAATCCATCCTTACTCATCCCCAAAAAACTTCTATTATTTTTGCCCTCACTCCCGATCTGCTCTCCATCCACGAAACTCAAAGAGCTATAGAAGAGATTCAAAAAGACAAAATCCACATCCATGCTCTTGCTATTAACAAAATCCTTCCTCCAAGCCATGATCCATTTTTTAAAAAACGCTATGAGATTCAAGAAAAATATCTCTCTCAAATTCAACAAAAATTTTCTCAATTCCCCCAATGGTTCATACACCACCTCAAAGAAGATATCTTAGAACAAAAGCACATTCTCTCTTTGCTCTTACCTCTTTTCCGCTCCCCCAATAATGATAAAATTTGACACTCACTACTTCAAGAGGATTAGAAATGAAAAAAAGTTTATTATTTTTTGCACTTACCCTACTTTTGTCTCTTTATGCCCAAGAAGATCAGTCTCAACAAGAACAAGAACTCCCCTTTACAGATACCCCAAAAGAACTCACTCTTGCTCAGAAAAAATCGGGATTTGTTGTTGGGGTAGAAGCACTATTTGGATCTTCCACAATCCATCATGAAAATGTCTCCCAAAGCTCATCAGGCTTTTCTCTTATGGGGGGATTTTATGGAGGATACCAACACTATTTTGATGATCATTTCGGAATCCGTGCATTGCTAAGCGTTCATGATGGGACACCTATTATTGGAAATGTTGATTTGGCAAATCAAACATTTCAAATCTCTGCTCTTCCATTTTGGGTAGGTACACAACTTGATGTTTTGTGGGATTTTTGGCAAAAAGAAGAGCACACCTTAGGAATCAGCGCAGGACTAGGATATAACTTTGAAACCTACCATGCAAGAGAAGCCAAAATCAATCAAACCACTTATACGCTCTCTAATCTTTACCAACACAACCTATATCCCATCATCGGATTCCACTACTATTATGGACATCATCAAATGAGCTTAAACTATCGCTTTATAGGGACGCTCAATTCTCCTCTCAAGGAATATTTTGTCGCAGGAATTCCACTTAAGACAAAATATAACTTTACTGATTATTTGAATTTCTCCTACACTTATCGCTTTTAGTGACTTAGTCACTGCTGCGATAGCGAAACTGCCCCTTTTTAAAGACCATTTTCAATCCACCAATCCCAAATAGCCAGCGATTTTCTATCAGATTCTTAAAAAACGCACTAACACCATCACTGATCTTATAGCCAAATACGACCCCTACTCCATCTAAATGCCCGATTGAGCAAACTGATCCACGATTGATAAATTTGAAATCCTTAGTCTCTGTTTTGCCCTCTGCCATATCAGCCAAAAGATTTCCCACATACTCTCCCATTTGTGTGGCAAGCTGAGCTGTTGGAACATAAACGACCTCCCTTTGTGCATAAATTGCACAATCTCCAACCACATAGATATTGGGATAATCTTCACTCTTAAGTTTAGAATCCACTTTCAATCTTCCCTTGTGGCTTGTCATTTTGGAAAAATATTCAATGCTATCATTTCCCTTCACTCCAGCAGACCAAAGAATCGTATGAGCATAGATCTTTCTCTCCTCTCCCCCTTCTGAGACAATCACGCCATCACTTTGACACTCCTTGACACTAACGCCATTTAAAACTTTAACACCCAAATCTTCTAGCTTCTTTTGAGCCTTTTGACTAAGCTTTGGATCAAATACAGGCAAAACCTGAGAAGACCTTCCTATACAAGTAATTTTCACTTCCTTGCGATCAATCCCATAAATACGACACAATCGCTTCAAATCGTGTGCAAGCTCAGCTGTAAATTCCACACCTGTTAAGCCACTCCCGCAAATCACAAAAGAAAGATCATTGGGATCTTTCTTGAGATGATAATCTTTAAACTTCCATTCAATGTGTTTTGCAAGCACCAAAGATGCATTCAAAGAGGAGAGTTTAAATGCATATTCTCGCACACCTTTGATTCCAAAATCATCAGGTTTAAACCCCAAGGCAATCACTAAAATATCATAAGAATACTTGCCAAGTTTGCCAATGACTGTATTTTGTTCAGGACAAATTTCCATCACCTTATCTTTAACAAAAGCAACACGATTAAGCAAAGTGCGATAATAAATCTTGGCTTTACGCTCACTCAAAGTTCCAACAGCAACTTTATGCAAAAGAGTTGTTTGATAGTGATAATCGTGCTTGCTCAAAAGAGTCACTTTTGCATTTGTGTGGCGCTTTTGCAATGTAAGTGCTGTTTTTAACCCTCCATATCCTCCACCAACAATTAAGATATTCATTGAATTTCCCTCAAATTGCAAAATAAAAAGTAAAAAATGTTTTTATCATAAAACAAAATGATTTTGTCTAAAAACCATTTTTCCCAAAGCAAATCCCAATCTATCTGCTACGACTTGACACTTAATCTTCAAAAGATAGAAAATCCTTGAATCTTTTCTCTCATCCAAACATTCAAAATTTCCCATCCCCTTACTCAACACAAGATCTGATCTTGAAAAAATTTGCTGAGCCTCCGTGCTTGCATCACCATAGACAAATCCTGGACTTTTCACTCCGCTATCTACCACTTGCGCAACCTCAAATATCCCCCTGCATTCCTCAAACCTCTGCAAGTCCAAAAGAGTAATATCATTGATAATGGGCTTTCCGCGCACAAAGTAAAATAACTCAAGGTTGGGATACTGCCTTGATAAAACCCTCAATAAAACCTCATCAAACAGATTCTCTCCAGCATTATCGCCAAGCATTACAAGACTTCTTGCACCCTCTAAAGCATCTTGGAATCTATCAAAATCAAAACAAGCAAAATCCATTCTGCTAAGCTCTTGCATAAAATCAAAATCTTGGATGCAAAACTGACTTGCCGAACCATAATCAATCACATTTCCCAAAGCAGATAATCTCAAAGCCTCCTCCAATGAGAGCACTTCTAGATCTAGCATTTGCAAAATCTGACTAGCTTTTTGAATGCTTTGTGCCTTGATATGAGCAAAGGGATCAGACACACCAAGATCTCTAGCAATCTTCTCATATAGCCCAATTGCAATTTGTGGTGGAGATAATGCAATACTTGCCCCATTTTGATCTTTGGGAATACTTTGGAGAAAAGATTGGTATTCTTCTATCGCAACAGGATGAGCACATACTTGTCGCTTAAGACAAGCAAAACAATCACTTTGGGCTTTCATTTTCACTCTTTTGCATCATTGATCTTATCCCACATCAATCGATATTTTTTCTTCACTAGCTCCAGCTCCTGCCTGCTTCTTTGCAATTCTTCACGCAAAAAATCAAGCATTTTTTTATCTTGCATATAAGCCTCTTGCATAGACAAAACTGCACTTTTAAGAAATTCATTCTCACTCTTTAAGCTAGCAATCACCTCATCTTTTGCAAGAGCAAATTTAGAGTGGATATCCAATACTTTTTGCAAAACTTCCTGCATTAAAACTTCTGGCTCTTTCACAAGGGCCTTGCTTGAAGCGTTGAGTGCAGGTAAGCTCTCCTTGTGTCTTAAATATAACTTTCCTTCTTGATTTTTTGCCTCAATCTCTCCATTTTTTACAAGCCTAGCAATCTGAGCTTTTGTGTATGAGGTATCCTCAATAAAACTCTCTATATCTCGCCATTGCATTGCACTATCCAATCTTTTTGTCTTTAATGTATGTTTTCATTTCCAAATCTTCAAAAACTCTATCAAAATCTTTCTCAATAAGATAATTCGAATCTGAGACTTTGATATTGCGATTGATCGATTCAATAAAATTTCTAAAATTTGGATTTTCTCCCACAAGCAAATCGATGGTTTTAAAATCTAATTGTTCTCTCTCATCAGAGGGGATTAAAACCTCAGAATCAAGTAAATTATCAGCATTAAGCTTAATCACTCCAATTCCAAAAGCATTATTTAATCTCCAAAGTTCATCCATAAACTCTTGACTTTCATCGCATTCCAAAACTACCAAATACCCCTCATTTGCCCAACTTGAATTACTCACTGCTTGAAAATAGCACTCTCTCAAATTTGAAAAATCAATTCGGATTTTCAACTCAAAACTATAAAGCTCATAGGGTGTTTGAGCAAAATTTTTGAGCAACTCTGTTGTTTGTTCTTGGAATCCAAAAGGAAAATGCACTCCCACAATATCAGGGTGAATCCAGCGATTTTTCCCACTTTTTTGTTTTTTGCTTTCTTCGTGATAAATTGTTTTGCAACAAAGATTAAATTCTTCACTTTCTTTCAAAAACTTCACAAGCAAAGGATGCAAATCTCGCTCACAATAGTTTTTTTGATTTGCTTTTTCTTCTTTTTGAATTTGGAGTTGAATGCTTTTTTGAAGTTCTTTAGAATCTAGCTCTTCTTGGCGTGATTTAAGCCAAAATTTTGTAGGCTTTTTTGAAACAATCATTAAAGGAAAATGTTCATTTTTAACCCCAACATATAAAATTGCATATAGCGTCTGCCAAGGAGTTTTTCCAACACTTCCAAGCTTTGAAACTAGCCCAAACTCAAGGGCTTTTTCCCAAATCTCCTTACAGGCAAGAGGAATCTTTGCCTTCCCCAAAACCTCTTCTGCTAAGTCCAAAAATGTATATCCCCTTGCCATTTATCCTCCAATTTTCTCCCTCAAAAAACTAAAGGGTGGCAATGATGCAGGGAGCGCGACACGATTAACATTCCCACTATGGATTTCACTTAATTCTCCCCCATTTTCAAGCTCAAGTTTTTTAAACCTTACAAAATACTTCCCCCCCTGCTCATAGATTCTTCCCCTCTCATTATCCACACACTCTATTGCACATCCAAGTGGCACAACAAGCTCTTTGCTTTCCCCTACTCTGATTGTATGGCGACAGGAAAACCACTTCCCACACTCACTCACCTCAGCATTGACCTGATAACTTCCCTCACTGATTGCTGTTTGATGATTTTGTGTATCAAGCTTTTCATATGGACGATGCATGATATACCCATCAGTAAATCCACGATTTTTGAGCGTATTGAGCTCTTCTTGGTATTTGAGTGAGTTGTATCGTTTGGCATAAAAATCATCTATTGCCATTCGATAGGTGCGTGCTGTAATCCCTGCATAATAATTAGACTTTGTGCGTCCTTCAATCTTGAGTGCATCAATCGCCCCACTTGAGAGAATCTCTACCAAATGCGAAGCAAGATTGAGATCTTTTGCATTGAAAATATGAGTCCCCACACCCTCCTCTTCTACAAGTCTCATCATCACCCCATTATCTGGATTTCGCACATAATATTCATAATCAAATCGACAATCATTTGCGCAACTTCCACGATTGGGGACGCGTCCATTTTGGAGTGCAGAGATCAAACATCGCCCCGAAAAAGCAAAACACATACTTCCATGCACAAAAATCTCCAATTCCAAATCAGGCAAATGTTTTTTGATCTCTACCGCATCAGAAAGGCTCATCTCCCTCGCAGCTACGATTCTCTTCACTCCCATTTCATAAAACACCTCAGCATCTAGCACATTCAGCACATTGGCTTGAGTGGATAGATGAATGGGAATATGGGGGGCAAGTTTTCTAGCAAGCCTTACAACACCAGGGGTTGCGATGATAAACGCATCAGGCTCAAGTTCTGCCATTTTGACAATATGATTTTCTAAAAGTTTGAGTTGAGCATTAAAAGGGAATCCATTGATTGCTGCATACACCTTTTTTCCTCGCTCATGTGCATAATCAATCCCTTCTTTAAATGTTTCAAGAGTGAATTCCTTTCCCGCGCGATTCCTCAAAGAGAAATGACTTACTCCACCATAAACCGCATCCGCTCCATAAGCCAAAGCGATTTTGAGTTTTGTTAGATTCCCTGCGGGAGAAAGAAGTTGAGCCTTTTGCATAATCATCCTTTGATTTGATATTTTAAAGCTTGAAGTGTTTCCAAACTTCCTTGAGTGTTTCCTGCATTTTGGTTGCTTGTCGTTGTTTGTATAAAAGCCTCTAGTTTTTCTTGCTCAATAAGATCAAGGCACGCAATGACACTTTTGAGCAAACTTGAAGCTTTAGAAATCCCCTCTTGCTCAATAGCCTCATCTGCAGAAAGATCCAAAATCTCTAAGCTCTTTTGACTGATCTGAGAAACCGCCATTGTATGAGAGAGCATCTCATCAAGACAATCTTTTGAGCTTTTGAAAATCTCAAGTTCTGGATTTTGTTGGCTCAAAATTTCCATCATTTGAGCTTGATCCCTCAAACCTCGCTGCACAAAGATATTGCGTCCTTGAATCTGTGTTGCATATCCATTGAGCTTTTCGATTCGCCTTAAGCTTTCAATGCTATATTCTCGTGCTTTTTGCAGAAGTTCTAAGATCTCCTCAATTTGAGGAATAGGTTTATTGTGCTCCACTCACCAACACTCCCTCAATCATTTCATCCAAATCCCCATCCAAAATCGCCTCAACATTGCTATATGCAATGTTACTACGCAAATCTTTCACTTGCTGATAGGGAGCCAAAACATAGCTTCTGATTTGATGTCCCCAGCCAATTTCACTTTTTTCTTGATTGGCACTAGAGGCATTTTGCTTTTCTTTTTCAAGTTCATAAAGCTTACTTTTAAGCATCTTAAGGGCTGTAGCTTTGTTTTTATGCTGACTTCTGTCGTTTTGACATTGCACAACAATCCCTGTTGGAAGATGCGTAATCCTAATAGCCGATTCTGTTTTATTGACATGCTGCCCCCCTGCACCGCTCGCTCGATAAGTATCAATCCTAATATCCTTATCTTCAATCATAATATCAATATCATCACTCAACTCTGGACTGACTTGAACACTTGAAAAACTCGTATGCCGTTTGGCATTCGCATCAAATGGAGAGATTCTCACTAAACGATGAACGCCATTTTCACTCTTCATATACCCATAAGCATTTTCACCCTTAATGATAAAAGCCACGCCTTTAATTCCTGCTTCTTCGCCATCTTGATAATCAAGTAACTCAACCTTAAATCCGCGACGCTCCGCCCACCGCAAATACATTCGATAAAGCATACTTCCCCAATCTTGACTTTCTGTCCCCCCCGCTCCTGGCTGAATTGTGATAATCGCATTGGAAGAATCATTCTCATCGCTCAACATCACCTCAATTTCCACCTTTTTAATCGCGCTTTCCAACTCTGCACTTTGAGAAAACAATTGATTTAAAATCTCCTCATCATTTCCAGCAAGCTCAAAAAGTTCTTTGGCGTCATTAAGCATATCTGAGGCATTTTTATAAGTCTGAAGCATTCGCGAAAGTTTTGATTTATGCTTGCCAATCTCTCCTGCTTTTTTTGCATCATTCCAAAACTCCGGATTTTGCTCAAGCAAGACAATCTCATCAAGCTCTTTTTGAATCTCTTGGGGTTTAATGATTTTTTCAATATTGCTACATTTTCCTTCAAGCTCTTTAAGAAGCTCTGAGTATTCATAATTATCCATATATCCAAATCCAAATGATTAAATTTAAACTGGGATTTTAGCAAAACTCAAAAAGCTATCTGTATATGCAAATCATTACCCCCTACCCCCTTTTTATGTATGTCTGCTTAAGCAAACAATGGCTTAATCTGTGCAACCCAGTTTTGGATTCTAGAATCTGTCAAATCATCTTGGTTATCTTCATCTAGAGCCAATCCAATAAACATACCATCAATCACGGCTTGGCTATCACTAAATTCATAGCCCTCTACAGCAGTTTGCCCAATGATTTTTGCTTGCTTGACCTTCTCATAGAGGTGAAAAAGGCTATCGCAGAATGTATCACTATATGTATCCTGATCGCCCACTCCTACAAGAGCGATTGTTTTGGATGCAAAATCACTTGCTTGAAATTGTGCAAGCGCTCCTTCCCAATCATCTTGCAAATCTCCACTTCCATAAGTTGAGCTTGCAAGGATTAGATTCTCAAATCCTAACACATCTTCTTTGGTTGCCTTTGCAATATCAAACAATGCCACATTTTCTTCACCAAAAACTTTGGCAATCTTTTGGCATACATTTTGAGTATTTCCACCATCACTTCCATAAAAAATTCCAATTTTTTTCATTATTTTCTCCTGTTTAAATTTCTAAAATAGAACTAAGGCTTTTATCAAATAAAATAAAACAATCTCATTTATTTTGAAAGAAATCTTAAAAAAGAACATGCTTTCTTCGCCCTTGCTATTTTTTAAAATAAATAAAAGTAAATAAAAATTCATCGGGATTTGGATATATCACTCATTTTATTTTAAGGAGTTTCTAATGACAAAAATTATTGAAGAAGAAGGAATGCAAATCAAAAACGATCAGTTTATGCTCGTCAAAAAAACAGGACTTAAGGGCGAAGAAATCCAAAAGCACAATCATTTGGGATTTTCTGTTCTTTTTACAGTCGTCTCGGGCCTTGTAAGCGCAACACTTAATGATCAAGAACATTATCAACTAATGCCCGGTCAAGTGCTTAGCTTTGATGGAAGCAATTTCATCTCAGCGCATTTTAAGGAAGATAGCCAAGTTTTTATCACACTCATCAAAAAATAATCCTCTCGCAAGGCTTCAATCTCACTAAAACCCAAATGCAATAAGTTATTATTGCATTTATTTTCATTCAAGGATTTTTGATGCAGATTTTTACACAAACTCGTGGAGGAGAAACTCCACGAATCACCTTCAAAGATTCCATCCTCAATCCCAAGGCAAATTTTGGAGGTCTTTATACGCTTTCTAACTTCCCTCCACTGCCTTCTCTTGATTCTTTGCTTAATTTGGATTATGCAACACTCACAGAAACTATTTTTTCACATCTTGGACTTGAGCTTGATGGGCTAGAAAAAGCACTTGCGAGTTATAAAAACTTTGATAATCCACTAGATCCCGCACCTATTTCACACCTTCATGATCAGTTTTACTTACAAGAGCTCTATCATGGACCCTCTAGGGCCTTTAAGGATATGGCACTTCAACCATTGGGACGATTATTTTCTTCTTTTGCCAAAAATGACAAATATCTCCTTCTAACTGCTACCAGTGGAGATACAGGCCCTGCTACCCTTGAGAGCTTTAAGGGAATGAAAAATATTTTTGTCATCTGTCTTTATCCTGCTGAGGGGACAAGCGATGTTCAACGCCTGCAAATGAGCACTCAAGATGCTTCAAACCTCAAAGTGATTCCCATTATTGGAAATTTTGATGATGCTCAACATGCGCTTAAAACGCTTCTGCAAGACAATGCTTTTCTTTCTGATCTTACAAAACTAGGATTTAAAATTTCAGCAAGCAATTCTGTCAATTTTGGGCGTATCGCATTTCAAATCATCTATCACATTTGGGGTTATTTAAGCCTAGTCCGACAAAACAAGATCTCTTTGGGAGAGTCAATCTATACTGTGATTCCAAGTGGGAATTTTGGCAATGCATTAGGGGCGTTTTATGCCAGACTAATGAATCTTCCTCTACACAAAATCATCATTGCTAGCAACCCAAACAATATTCTTACAGACTTTATCCAAAGCGGAATCTATGACATCTCTTCCCGCAAACTTTTACAAACCTATTCACCGGCAATGGATATCCTCAAAAGCTCCAATATTGAGCGAGTTTTATTTGCGCTCTTTGGTAGTGAACGCACCAAGGAATGGATGATCTCTCTTGATCAGCATAAATCCTACCAACTCTCCCAAGAGGAATTGCAAAAACTCAAGACCTACTTTGATGCAGGTTTTTGTAGCGATCAAGAGTGCCTAGAGTGCATCAAATCTCTAGCTCAGCAAGGGAAAATCATCGATCCCCACACCGCCAATGCTTATGCAGTCGCACAAACTCT
This sequence comes from Helicobacter kayseriensis, assembly GCF_021300655.1. NCBI lineage: Bacteria > Pseudomonadati > Campylobacterota > Epsilonproteobacteria > Campylobacterales > Helicobacteraceae > Helicobacter > Helicobacter kayseriensis. Next base: position 26,760 of record NZ_JAJTNB010000004.1, on the reverse strand, counting down.
TCCAAAAGATTCCAAAATCTTGATTAACTCTACGGCAGAATGGAGCAAATTTAGCCCAACAATTTTTTATGCACTTACAGGTCAAAAAGCCAACGATAGACAGGCCCTAAATTGGATTTCTTCAAACTTCCATCTTCCTCTTCATCCTCAAGTTCAATCACTTTTTGATAAACAAGAACTATGCTCATCCCCTATTGCACCACACACAATCGCTTCCACAATTCTCCAATGGCTCAATGAGTAAAAGCCTTGGAGCAAGTCTTGCTATAATAAATTTTATTTCCATCTTTCGCTTAAAGGAATTGTCGTGTTTTTTTCTTATAAGAAAAAACTTATCTCACAAATTGATCAACTCACAAAGAAAAATCAAGAACTTCACTCCAAGCTTCAAGAACAAGATGAGCTCCTCAAAAAACAAAACCAACAAATTGCACAAAGCGAACACAACAAGAGATTGGCAGATTTCTATCACAAAATGCTTTCTCTCATCATCGCCTCATCAGCCAAAAATCTCAAAATCTTACAAGATGATTTTTCTTCCTCTGTCAATATGCTTCAGGATGTCCAAAATCTCTCCAATACAAATTTAGAGCAAACAACCTCACTTGAACAAAGAATCTCACAAACAATGCAACACACACAACAAGAGCTTCAAGCATTCCAAGCTCTGATTGATAATGTCTATCAGAATCTGGATGCAATCAATAGCGTCATTAATCTCATTACAGATATTAGCAATCAAACCAATCTTTTGGCCTTGAATGCTGCTATTGAAGCTGCAAGAGCGGGGGAGCACGGAAGAGGCTTTGCTGTTGTTGCTGATGAAGTAAGAAAGCTTGCAAACAAAGCTGGAGGGGCAACTAAAGATATTTCAACAGATATCCAATCTCTCAAGCAAAGCTTCTCTGAGGTTCAAGATTCAATCAATACAGTCGTAGAAGAAATCAACTACGCAAGTGCCGAAGTTGAGAACTTCAAATCCCTTCACCATCATTCAAAAGAAATTCATCACCACTCCCAAAATGTCCTAGATTCAACATTTGTAGGATTGGTCAAACTAGATCATCTGCTATTTAAAACCAACACCTACCAAGCTATCCTCGAAAAAGACAAGGATTTTAAACTCTCTTCTCATCATGATTGCCGGCTTGGAAAATGGTACGAGCAAGGAAATGGCAAACAGGCCTTTGGACACCTCAAACACTACAGCTCTCTTGAGCAACCACATGCTCTTGTGCATCAATTCTTTCAACAAGCCCTTGAGCTATTTTGGCAAAATGGATTAAATGGAGATATGCAAACTCTGATTGCATCCTTTCAATCAGGAGAACTTGCATCAGATGAAGTGATCCATATTTTAGATCGCCTTTTAAATGAGAAACATTTAGAAGCTCAAAACTTACAAGAATCTGATCAATAGATTTTATTTCAGAGGCTTTGTGGGCACATTCTCTTGTGCTTGGTCAATCTGATGAGTTTGATATTGATTGACCCAATACATCGCAAGACACATAAGAATAATCAACAAAAGATTGATTGTATTAAGCTTAAAGCCTCTGCAAAAGATGCAAGGTTTTTTTCTCATCGCTTCCCCTTTGGTGAAAGATTGATCGCCTCAAAAGGTGGAAGCCATCCCATTGTTTGCAAATAACGAATCTTGTAAGCCTCCAAAGCTACTCCATTCTCCAAAGTGCAAATAATCATTTGCAGCACTGTCCTCTGACTTGAACTGACTTCAAATCTTGCATGCCCGATGCCACTTAAACCTCTTTGGATTGGAGCTTCGCTAGCCATTCCAATCACGCTATCTATCGCTCCACACATCCCCACATCGCTTACATATACACTCCCTTCCTCAAGCATTAAATCATCAGTCCCAATATGTGTATGCGTCCCAAATATGCCACTAATCTTGCCCTTAAGCATCTCAAACAAAGTGCGCTTTTCACTCGTTGCTTCTGCATGTATATCAATCACAATATTCTTAATGCCCATTTGATGCAACCTATCTACTTCATCTCTTGCACAAACAAAGACATTATCACAATGAGGCATTCCAAAATGCCCCATCAGATTCATAACAGCTAATTTCTCTCCATTTACAACGCCTACAAACACGCCACTTCCTGGCAACTCTTTTGAGCAATTATGCGGACGCAAAACTTGACTTTGTTCTCCCAAAAGTGTGGTAATTTCTTTTTTATCAAAACTATGATTCCCGCCCGTAACTACATCCACTCCTCCATGCAACAATTCTTGAGCATGGGCAATGCTCAATCCAAAGCCATGAGAAGCATTTTCTCCATTTGCAACAACAAAATCAAGTCCGTGTTCTTGTCTAATTTGAGGCAATAGCTTTAAAACCAAAGCTCTGGCATTTTTTCCAACAATATCGCCAATGATTCCAATTTTTATCATAAGGGAAGAATCCCCAGAAGGGGAAGTAGATCATTATCTTTTTGAGAATTGTGGGCTTCTTCTTGCTTTGCGCTTTCCGTATTTCTTTCGCTCAACCACTCTTGAATCTCTTGTTAAGAGTCCTTTTGGTTTCAAAATCGCACGAAATGCAACATCATAAACATTAAGTGCTTTTGAGATTCCATGTCTCAATGCTTCAGCCTGAGCAGAATAACCTCCACCCAAAGTCACAGCGACAATATCTACAGATTTTTCTTGCTTAGTCAAAACCAAAGGTTGCATTACCTTCATTTTAATTGCTTCATGACCACCAAGCCAAGAATCCAAGGTTTCCCCATTAATACTTAATTTTCCGCTTCCATTTGTAAGCCACACTTTTGCAATTGCTGTTTTTCTTTTTCCAGTTGCATAAACTTTTGCCATTTATTTATCCTTTACTTCGCTGTTGAAATCTGTGCTGTATGAGGATGCTCACTTCCTCTATAAACCTTAAGCTTTTTAAGCATTGCTCTACCAAGCTTGTTTTTAGGAAGCATCCCTCTCACTGCCAAGTGATAAAGTTTCTCAGGGCTTTTTTCTAGCATCTCTTTAAGCGTCTTGCTCTTTGTGCTTCCAAAGTATCCAGAATGAGTGAAATATTCTTTATCTTCAAGCTTAAGCCCAGAAAACTTGACTTCAGTTGCATTCACAATAACAACATAGTCACCACAATCAAGGTGAGGAGTAAAACAAGGCTTGTGCTTTCCTCTCAAATATGTTGCAACCTCAGTAATTAGACGACCAAATACTTTGTCTTTGGCATCCAATACGATCCACTTTCGCTCAATTTGAGCCTCATTTGCAATTTTTGTCATTTCCATTGATTGAACCTTATTGAAAAAATATTATAAAAAGGAAAGCTCATTCTAACCAATGAAACTTAATCTTTCCTTAATTTAAGAAAAGATTAAGAAACTCCTCCTTCATTTTCAAAATATCTTTTTTCTTGATATCGCAACAAACGCTTCGTTTCAGCTGGAAGTTCAAAACTCTCTTCATAATTTTTTTTGACAATCATCATAGAACGCCCCAACTCTCGATCGATTCCATCTAAAGCATCCATCACCAAAGAAAACATTTGAATATTTTGCGTAATCATCTCATAAGCTCTTTGCTTGGCCTCATAAAAGCTCTCTTCATTTTCAAAAAATTTTTTGGCCTTAAACATAATGCGACGAAATACCATCACTGCTATTCTTCTAGATCTCACATGAGTAAAAACAATTTTTCTAACATTTTGTATTGTTCTTTCCAGATTCTCATTTGCTCCAATTTTGACAAATACTGGAAGTAAAATTATCATTTTGTCCAGCTTTGATCCTAATGAGCGGGTCTGCCACTTAATCCATGTTCGCTCAAAAAATCCAAGCCGATATTCCTCTAGCATTTTATGATCTCACTTCCCACACCATCGCTTGTAAAAAGCTCTAAGAGCAAAGAATGCTCTACGCGACCATCAATAATGTGTACCTTCTTTACTCCTGCACTCAAACATTCCACACAAGATCGAATCTTAGGAATCATCCCTCCACTAATCACGCCTTGTAAAATCAAATCTTCGACCTGATTGACATCAATACTCTCAAGCAATTTCCCTTCTTGATCCAAGACACCTTGAGTATCAGTTAAGAAAATCACCTTATCTGCTTTGATTGCCCTAGCTACAGCACACGCGACATCATCGGCATTAATATTATAAGAATTTCCCCTTCTATCCCCAGAGATTGGTGAAATAATCGGAATCAGCCCACCAGTAATCAGTGCCTCTATGACCTCAGAGTGACATTCTACAATCTCTCCTGTCAAGCCAAATTTTCCTCCATCTTTAGGCTGAGCTACCAAAAGATTAGAATCTTTTCCACTCATTCCAATTGCATTAACCCCATTAAGACTCATAAAATATGCCAACTCTTTATTGATCTCTCCGCTCAAAACCATTTCCACTACTTCCATAGCTTCTGCACTTGTCACCCTATGACCATCAACAAAACGGCTTTGGATTTGCATTTTTTCCAACATTTCAGTAATCCGCTTACCTCCACCATGCACAATCACAGGATGGATTCCAAGCATATACATCAAAACAATATCTTGTGCAAATTTTTCCTTTAAAACAGGGTTAATTTGAGCAGACCCCCCATATTTAATCACAATCCGATTCCCGCGAAACTTTTTAATAAAAGGGAGAGCATCAAGCAGGATTTCTGCTGTTTTGAATTGAACATTCATTGCAAAACCTTGATGTAAAATAATCCACAATTATAATATTTTGCTAAAGGATTCATATGAAACTTGTCATTTTGGACACTTTAACATTGGGGGAGATTGACCTTGAAGAATTTAAAGAGTTTGGAGATGTAGAAACCTATGAAACAACATCTCAAGAAGATTTGATTAAACGATGCATTGATGCAGATATCATCATCACTTGTAAAGTGCGTTTTGATGCACAAGCCTTACGCTCACTTCCCAAACTTAAATTAATCGCACTCACTTCTACCGGAACAGATGTTATTGATTTGGAATGTGCAAAAGCTTTGGGGATTGAGGTTAAAAATGTCGCTGGATACAGCACTCAAGCTGTTGCTCAACATACATTCATGCTTGTTCTTGCCCTTCTTGGGAATCTGGCCTATTATGATCGATATTGCAAACAATCACATTGGTGCTCATCTCCAGTTTTTACCCATATTATCGAGGGGAGTTATGAAATCCAAGGAAAAGAATGGGGAATTATTGGACTAGGCAATATCGGCAAGCAAACAGCCAAAATCGCAGAGGCATTTGGAGCCAACATTAGCTACACATCCATTAGCGGAAACAATTCTTGTGCTACATACCCCCACAAATCACTTGATGATTTACTAAGTTCAAGCGACATTATCACCATTCATTCCCCTCTAACTCCTCAAACCTATCATCTCCTCAATCAAGAAAAACTTACACTGCTCAAAAAAAACGCCCTATTAGTTAATGTTGGACGAGGGGGGATTATCGATGAATATGCATTAGCTCAAAGAATGCGAGAAACAAATATGAAATTTGGGAGTGATGTTTTAGAATACGAACCGATGAAATTCAATCATCCATTGCTTGATACAACATTACAAGATAGAATCATCCTTACTCCACACTCTGCGTGGGCTTATATGGAAACAAGAAAGCGTCTAATGCAAAAAGTTTATGCAAATATAAAAGATTTTATTCAAAGTCTCTCCTAAGAATTAGGAGAGATATGTCTTGATGATGTCAAATCAAACAAGCTCAATAAGTGCCATCATAGAAGCATCTCCTCTTCTGATGCGTGTTCTATGAATCTTTGTATATCCTCCATTACGCTCTTTATAGCGAGGAGCAATTTCTGTAATTAATTTCTTTGTAGCAACTTTATCTTGCAAATAAGCAAAAACTGCACGATGAGCATTAAAGTCCCCACTTCGCGCAATTGTGATAAGCTTCTCAATATAAGATTGCAATTCTTTTGCTTTAAATACACCAGTCTCAATCTTCTCATGAGTAATCAAAGCGATTGAAAGATTTTTTAACAATGCTTTTCTGTGAGAAGAAGTGCGACCAAGTTTTCTATATCCATGCTTATGTCTCATCTTTTTTCTCCTTACTTTTTATTAATCTTTTTTTCAAATAGTGCAATTAGGTTTTCAGAAAGTTTTGTCCCTACCGGATATCCCAACTCTTCCATCTTTTCAGTAATCTCATCATAAGATTTCTTTCCAAGATTTTTGATATTTTTAAGTGCACTTTCTTCCATCATTACAAGCTCTCCAATATAGCGGATTTCTGCTCTATCAAGACAATTAAAGCATCTAGCGCTCAAATTAAGAGAATCAATTCTTATCAACAAGTTTTTAAGTTCTGCGCTATCTTCATTTCCACTCTTGGAAGAGAATGCGGGTGCCTCAAGAGAAAGATCTGCACCAAAAACAGACATTTGTTCATGCATAATCATGATCGCATTTCTAAATGCCTGCATTGGCTCAATTTGACCATTGGTTTCAATATCAAAAATAATCTTTTCAAAGTTTGGGTTATCTTCAACCAAAACACTATCAATATCATAAGTTACACGCTTTACAGGAGTAAAAAATGCATCAAGAGGGATAAAGCCTTCCGGCAAAGTTCCACGAATATCTTCACTTGGCACATATCCGATTCCATTTTGCACCAAAAGAGTCATATTAAGTTCAGCGCCCTCATTGATCGTTGCAATATGCAACTCCGGATTGGTTACCTCTACACCCTCTGATATAAAATGCGAGGCTTGGAGGTTTTTAGGACCCTTAAAACTATAGCTTAGTTTAAGAGGCTCATCACTTTCCTTATTGGCAATCAAGAATTGAATATTTTTCAAATTCACAACAAGCTGGGGCACATCTTCAACAATCCCTCGAATTGAATCAAACTCATGAGCAACACCATCAATCTGAAATCCAATAGGTGCAAATCCCACAGAACTCGACATCAAAAGTCGTCTAATTGGATGCGCAAAAGTAATGGCATATCCAGATTCAAAAGGATATGCAGTGATTTTGATACGATTTTTTCCCACTTCCTCTACAGAGATATCTGTAGGAACATAGGGAGATGTTTTTATAGTCTTCATATTCACCTCCTCACATTACTTTGAATACAACTCAACAATCAAACGCTCTTCAATAGGAATCACAACTTCTTCTCGCACAGGATAACGAGTAAAGATTCCAAATTTTTTATCTTTATCAACATCAATCCAAGGAACAGCTACAACTTGGGATGAAAGTTCGATCGCTCGATTGATTTGAACATTATTTTTACTTTTTTCTCTAATTTCTACTTTTTGCCCTGGTTGAACCATATAAGAAGGAATATTTACTCTTTTTCCATTCACTAAAATATGTCCATGAGAAACAAGCTGGCGAGCAAATCTTCGTGTCGTTGCAAAGCCCATACGATAGACCACGTTATCTAGTCGCTGCTCAATCAGACGAATAAGATTTTCTCCCGTATTGCCATCGATTCGATTTGCTTCTGCAAAGAGACTTCTAAACTGTTTTTCACTTACGCCATACATCATCTTGGCTTTTTGTTTTTCGCGCAATTGCATACCATACTCAGAGATTTTTCCCCTTCTTTGTCCATGCTGTCCTGGACCATATGGTCTTTTGTCCAATGCACTTTTCCCTGCAAGTCTTCTCTCTCCCTTTAGGGCCAAAGACACACCAAATCTTCTTTCAATTTTCTCAACAGGTCCTCTATATCTTGCCATTTATCTGCTCCTTACACTCTTCTTCTTTTTGGCGGTCTGCATCCATTGTGTGGCAATGGCGTAATATCTTTAAACCACAAAACCTTGATGCCCTCAATTGCACCAACACTCTTTACAGCAGTTTCTCTTCCGCTTCCAGGTCCTTGAACCTTAATCCCGACTTCCTTGATTCCGTGTTCTTTCGCCTTTGCCATTGCGCTTTCAACAGCTTGCTGTGCGGCATAAGGTGTAGATTTCTTGGAACCCTTAAATCCTAGTCCTCCAGCAGTCGCCCAGCAAATTACATTTCCCACTTCATCCGTTACAGTAATGTTTGTATTGTTAAAAGTAGCAGAGATATATACAATTCCCCTTGCTATATTTTTTTTAGCAACTTTTTTCTTTGTCATTGTTCTTTTTGCCATACTGCTATCCTTTACTTGCTACCTACAGTTTTTTTCTTACCTTTTCTCGTGCGGGCATTGTTCTTTGTTGTTTGTCCGCGAACAGGCAAGCCTTTTCTATGTCTTAAACCTCTATAATTTCCTAAATCCATCAATGCTTTGATGTCCATAGTCACTTTTTTACGCAAATCACCCTCAACCATGTAGCTTTCTTGAATCTTTTTGGCAATCAAAGAAACTTCATCTTCGCTGAGATCATTAACTCGCTTATCAAAAGAAATATTTACGGAATTCAAAATATCTCTGGAACTCTTAAGCCCAATACCATAAATATATGTTAGAGCATACTCTACTCTTTTCTTTTTTGGCAAATCTACACCAGCAATTCTCGCCATATTTTATCCTTGTCTTTGTTTATGTTTTGGTGTGGAACAAATTACGCGAATCACACCCTTTCGCTTAATAACTTTGCACTTATCGCACATCTTTTTGACCGATGGTCTTACTTTCATTACATCCTCCTTAAAATTTTGTGATGCAAAAAGTGATTTTATAGAGCCTAAAATTTAGACAATATAAACTTTAGATTTTATCGAAAATTTATATAAAAAATTGCATAAAACTTGCTCATTTTGAGGGAATAATATTCCCTTTATTGGCAATCCACCAACTAAGTGCTTTTGCATCTTTCATTTTTTCAATAAAAGAGTGCATAAGAGGGCCCTCTGCAATCTGACTTTCTCTTGTTTGTAAATCAATAACAGTATTGTGAATTGAATAAACCTTTTTAGAATTACCTATTAATTCATGTGCCACAAAAATACGTTCAGGATTTTCTCTTTCTTTGGGGTTTAGGGTAAAAAGAGGCTTTCCAAAGCTATAGTATATAAATCCTTCTTGTGCGACCAAATTAATAATGCTTGGAAGGATATCAATCTGAGAGCCAGCTTCTGCTATCATTTTTGGCTCCAAAGCTTTTGAGTAAAGCAACATGGGGACCTCTCTAGAATCCTGAAATCCAGAAACATGAGAATAATGCGTATGATCTCCAGTTATAATAAACAATGAATCTGGATAAAGCTCTGAAAATTCTTTAATAAAGCGCGTGATATGCTTATCATCCCACCATAAAATACCAAGCTCTTTGGCATCCCAATTCTCTTTTTTAGTTTTTTCCAAAAATTTTTCAAAATTCTCTTTTTTCCCACCAATAGCCTCAATATACTCCCATGGCAAATCGGTTGGACCATGAAAACTTGTCGTTAGAAGCATATTGAACGTAGGTTGCTCTGATCTTGCTGCATTTTGTGCAACAAAGTCAAGCAAAATGTTGTCCCAAATTCCCCATACATTTTTGTATGGCTTCATTGCCTTTTGCTGAATCGCAAAGGCCTCATAACTTGAAAGCCCGTAGGATTCATCAAACCCCTGTGACTTTGAGAATTCCAATAGATTCTGCCAAACCTCAGAGCCGCCATAATAAAACATTGTTTTGTATCCGGCACGCTTGAGGTTGTCTGCAGGTGCAGTCAAGAACGGCTTAAAGCTTGCTGCTCGAAAACTCAAACGAACTCCCGTATAATAAAGTCCCGTAAGCTGAGATTCTATACTCCAAATTGTTCCATGCGCGTTTTCAAAAAAATTTTTGACTAAAAATCCGTGTTTGTTATCAATCAAACTTTTCATTCCAGAAACAAGACCTATATCATCATAATCTGGACTAAACGCATAGGTCCCCAAAGATTCTGCAATAATCCAAAAAATATGTTTAATCTTTGGGGTATCGCTTGGCTTACTTGAAGCTTGCGCCAAAAGCACCCTAAAATCATAAGAACCATCTTTGTCTAAAGAAAAAAACTCTTTTGTAGCCTCTTGTGGAGCTTTGGAGGTAAATGAAGAAAAATTTGCACTTTGCTCTGATTTATATCCACGATAAACCAAATATAAACTTCTAAAAGGAGAGGGTGTCATTTTTCTCAAAAATGCATTGCGGGCTGGCTCCAACTCTTGATCTAAACTTCTATTGTAAAAAGAAATCGAAGAATTCATATAACCCAACATCCAAATTCCATACACAAGGACCAAAACCCCATCATATAAAAGAACTTTTGGCATATTGGGAGCAAAGTTGATTTTCTTTATTATTTTTTTATAAATCCAAATGCACAGCCATAACGCAATAAAAAAAGATAAAAATTTAATACTTAACCAATATTTTCCACTCAAACCGTCTTCAAAAATTGCTTGTTGATCGTCAAAAAATAATCCAAGAATAATGATATTAAAGACATCTTTATAGATAGTATAATAGGTAAAATTAGCAATACTAACAAACAAAAAAAGTCCAAATATTCCGTATGCAAAATAATCAACAAATGACAGGAACACAGACTTTTCATTTTTAAAAGATGTGATACAAATCCCCAAAAAACCCAAAACAAAATATAAAATACCAAATATAGAAATAACACGATTATCGTGCAATGCTCCGCTATAAAACATCTTTAAAATTTGAGGAAATAATGCTTCCCCCTGATAGGCTTCCTCAAAAAGTGCTCCATGATAATAACCAATATAGATAACAAATACTACACGCAAAAAGATGCACAATAAAGTAAGAATTAATACAAAAACTGAGCTTCTTAATAACAGATTAAATAGTTTTTGAGCAAATATCATTACCCTATCTCCACGGCATATTCTAATAAATAAAATGAATTTATTATTTGTATCTAAAAGTAATGCGTCCCTTATCAAGGCTATATGGAGTTAGTTCGATTTTAACTCGATCTCCGAGTAAAATTTTAATATAGTGCATTCTCATTTTTCCTGCAATATGACAAAGCACAATATGTCCATTATCCAACTCTACCCTAAAGGTTGCATTAGGCAAAACCTCTATTACTTTGCCATCGATTTCTATTACATCATCTTTTGCCAATCATTACTCCTTTGATAAAATCTCTGCTTTTCCACCAATAATCGCTACAGTATGCTCGTGATGACTTGTATTCAATCCATCTTCTGAGACAACAGACCAGCCATCCTTAAGCACAACAGGTTTTCCACTTTTTTGACATATCATTGGTTCGATACAAAAAACCATTCCATTTTTAATCTTTTCTCCAGATTTTGCTTTTCCATGTAAAAGATAATTTGGAATTTGAGGCTCTTCGTGGGGTTTTCTACCTATTCCATGCCCACAATAATCCAGCAATGGAACAAAACCATACTCTCCAATAAGGTCTCCCAACAAAAGACTCAATTCTTTAAAATGCATCCCCTCTTGCAAAGAGGAAATGGCTTCTAATAAAACTTGTTCTGATGCAGCAATAAGTTTTTGATCCTCAATAGCAATTTTTCCTATTCCTATTGTGATTGCCGAATCTCCATACCAACCATCTTTTTCTACTCCGACATCAATCCCAACAATATCTCCATCTTGAAGCTTGTATTCTGTAGGAATTCCATGGATAGCAACAGCATTTACAGAGATACAAGCTGAATTTGGAAATCCATACAACCCCTTAAATGCTGGGCGTGCTCCAGAAGAAAGAATATGCTCCTCAATTGTCTGATCAATTTCCAAAAGAGAGACTCCTGCTTTGGCTATCTTTTTTGCCTTTTCAAGAGCCTGAGCGACGATCAAATTTGATGTTCGAAGAAGATCAATCTCATTTGCTTTTTTAATTGTAATTGCCATTAAAGCCCTGTTGCACTTAACATTTGATATTTATTCATATAAATTTGAGCCTCAATTTTGCGCATCGTATCTACAGCAACTTGGACCACAATCAAAACAGCTGTTCCCCCAAAATAAAACGGAACACCCATGCCTTTTAAAATAATCCATGGCACTGTAGAAATAATAGCCAAATACAATGCGCCCCAAAATGTCAAATTACTTGCCACATTATTTAAGAAACTCACCGTCCCCTCCCCAGGCCTAAGTCCAGGAATAAAACCCCCTTGTTTTTTAAGGTTTTCAGCAATATCTTTTGCATTAAAAACAATTGAGGCATAAAAATATGCAAAGAAAATAATCAATACAAACATTAACAGATTATATAGGTACCCACTTGGATTAATCCAGTCTGCAATTTTCAATAAATAGGGATTTTGAGAACTCTGCAATATGGTGGATGGGAATACAATTAGTGCAGAGGCAAAAATAGAAGGGATCACACCACTCAAATTCAATTTAATAGGAATGTAATTCAAAATCTTTTTATGCTGATTTTGCATTACAACCTTTCTTGCATAAGAAACAGGAATTCTGCGTTCTGCTAACTCCATATAAAGAATGACAAATACTGTTGCCAAAATCAAAACTACAATCAACAATAATGTTAAGAGGTGGATCTCTCCAGTATTAACAAGATTGAAAGTTCCTGCAATTGCAGAAGGGATACCTGAAACAATTCCTGCAAAAATAATCAGACTTACACCATTCCCAACCCCTCTTTGTGTAATTTGTTCGCCAATCCAAAGCAATAGCATTGTTCCAGAAAGCATAGAGAAAGTTGAGATCACAACAAAACTCGACATGTCAATCAAAATCGCCCCATTATTCCCCATACTTCTCAATCCAAATGAAACGCTAACTGCCTGAATAATCGTGATTCCAATTGTGACATATTTAATCACTTGCATATATTTTTGTAAGCCATCACGCTCTTTTTTCATCTTGCCCAAAGATGGGAATGTCGCAGCTAGAAGTTCCATCACAATTGAGGCTGTAATATATGGCATCACGCCCAAAGAAATAACACTCAAACGCTCAACAGCACTTCCGCTAAACATATTAAAGAGACCGAGTGCATTATGGGCATTCTGATCAAAAAATCTTTTAATTTCGGCAAGATCAACTCCTGGCACAGGAATATACGCCAAAAGTCGATATAAGAAAAGAAAAAGAAGGGTAATAAGAATCTTGTCAACGATTTTCTTATTCATTATTTTGCCTTAGTTGCCTTTACTCTCTCATCCTTGATTTTTGAAGCAAGAGTATGCGCTTTTGATCCAATTAGCTTAATGCTTGCTACATAAAGAGGAAACCCATAAACTTCTCTTAGACTCTCTAAACTAATCTCAGAAAGATTAAAGATAGATTCGCTTTTGTCTACATTGATCACATAAGGCTTTTGAATCCTTGAATTGAATCCAACTTTTGGCAATCTTCTTTGAAGAGGTTGTTGTCCACCCTCAAACCCTCTTTTTGCCTTATAACCTGTTCTTGCAGTTTGACCTTTTCCACCACGCGTAGAGGTTTTTCCCATTCCACTCCCCTGTCCTCTTCCTACACGCTTAATATCTCTTGTGCTCCCCTGAGCTGGCTTGATTCTCTCTAACATTTTTTGCTCCTTAAGCTTTAATTCTTGCAAGAGCATCGATTGTAGCTCTTACAACATTGTAAGGATTATTTGAGCCCAAAGACTTCGTCAAAATGTCTTTGATTCCAGCAAGTTCGATTACAGGTCTTGCGCTTCCACCTGCAATAACTCCAGTCCCCTCACTTGCAGGTTTAAGTAAGATTTTACTTGCATTATATTTGTGTTCAATATCATGAGCAATTGTTGTGCCCTTAATATTTACCTGAATGATATTTTTAAAAGCATCATCAATAGCCTTCTTAATTGCATCAGGAACCTCTTTGGCTTTTCCCAAGCCAAAGCCTACAAGTCCATTTTTATTCCCTACAACAACAAGGGCATTAAAACGAAAACGACGACCACCTTTGACAACCTTGGTTACACGACCAATATTTACAACAACTTCACTAAATTCTTCTCTATTGATTTCCATACTCATCCTTTTTACAGAGTGATTCCATTTTCACGCAAAGAATCTGCAAAAGCAGCAATAACTCCATGATAGAGATATCCATTGCGATCAAATACAACCTCAGAGATTCCAGCCTTGCTCAAGTTTTCAGCAAAAATCTTGGCAACCTCTTTTGCATTTTCTTTATTGTTGCCTAGACCCAATTTTTTTCCATCAATACTTGCAAGAGTCACACCGTTTTGATCATCAATTGCCTGTGCATACAAATAACGATTTGATCGAAAAACACTAATACGAGGTTTAGATGCAACTCCAAAAATTGAGCCCCTTACTCTTAGTTTTCTCTTTGCTCTTAATTTTTTCTTTTGTTCCAATATTTTATTTGTCATCATCTACACCTTACTTTTTAGCAGTTTTACCAGCTTTTCTGATAATCACTTCATCGCTGTATTTGATTCCCTTGCCTTTATAGGGCTCTGGTGGTCGGAATTCCCGAATCTCTGCAGCAATTTGTCCAATTTGTTGTTTATCACTTCCTTTGATCGTGATCGTATTTTTATCAACACTGATTTCTACACCATCGGGAATCTCATACTTCACAGGATGCGAAAAACCAAGTGCCAACTCAAGAACCTTTCCAGAAACACTTGCCTTATAACCCACGCCATTGATTTCAAGAACTTTTGAAAAACCTTGACTAAGGCCAATGACAATATTATTTGCTAAAGCTCTATATGTTCCCCAATAAGCCCTTGATTGTGCTTCTTGATTAACAGGTTTGAAGCTCAATTCCTCATTTGATTTTTCGATCAAAACACGCCCATATGTTTCCAATTCCTTTGAAATTTTAGAATTTTGAAACACAATTTTGCTTCCTTCAACACTCACGCTGATGCCTGAAGGAATGCTAATTGGTCTTTTTCCAACTCTTGACATTATCACTCCTTACCAAATACTACAAAGTGCTTCGCCACCAACATTGGCCTTATAAGCATCTTCATTTGCAATAACGCCTTTTGAAGTGCTCACTACAATTGTCCCATAACCATTTTTAAATCTTTTTAGTTCATTGCGACTCTTATAAACTCGTCTTCCCGGCTTACTAATACGCTTAACTTCACTAATCACACTATATCCAGCTTCATCATAAGCAAGTTGAACGCTGATGGATTGTTTCCCATCTTTATCATTAACTTTATAATCCTTGATAAAACCCTTTGCTTTAAAAACCTCAAGAATTGAGACAATAATTTTTGCATAATAAAGAGTTGTATACTCAAGTCTCCTCATTGATGCATTTCTAATTCTTGTCAGAGAATCCGCAATAATATCATTCACCATCTCTTATCCTCCTTACCAACTTGCCTTGCGAAGACCGGGAATCAAGCCTTCATTGCCCATTTTTCTTAAACATACACGACACAAACCAAAATCTCTATAAACAGAGTGTGGTCTTCCACATACTTGACATCGTGTATAAGCTCTTGCACTAAACTTCGCTTTTCTGCCTGCTTTAGCAATCATTGATTTCTTTGCCATCTTACTTTCCTTTCGCAAAAGGCATACCAAGAAGTTCTAACAACTTGAATGCTTCCTTGTCACTATTTGTTGAAGTTACAAATGCAATATTCATCCCATGACTTACCATAATGTCATCATATACCACTTCAGGGAACATCAATTGTTCATTCAAACCAAAACTATAATTTCCTCTTCCATCAAAACCGTTTCTTGAAACACCTCTAAAGTCTTTCACTCTTGGTAGAGAAATAACGATTAGCTTTTCTAAAAAGTTATACATCATATTTCCCCTAAGAGTTACTTTGACACCCATAGGCATTCCCTCTCGCATTTTAAATCCAGCAACAGATTTTTTTGCCTTTGTAATCACAGCTTTCTGTCCTGCGATAATTGAGATTGTGTCTGCAATATTTTGCATAATTTTCATATCTTTTGCATATTCGCCTGCACCAACACTAATAACAATTTTTTCTAGTCTAGGCGTTAGCATTGGATTTTTAATCTCCAATTCTTGCATAAGCTTTTGCTTAATTTCATTTTGATATAAATTCTTCAAACCATACATCTTATTGCTCCTCTTTCTTCACATTGGAAATACTCATTGGAGCTTCCTTAGAAACAAAACCACCTTTTGGATTTTCTTCTGTTGGTTTAATTGCCTTCTTAACCATTTTGCATCCCTCAACTACAACTTGAGCTGTTTTGGGATAAACAAAAAGCACTTTTCCGCT
Organism: Helicobacter kayseriensis; assembly: GCF_021300655.1. Taxonomy (NCBI): domain Bacteria; kingdom Pseudomonadati; phylum Campylobacterota; class Epsilonproteobacteria; order Campylobacterales; family Helicobacteraceae; genus Helicobacter; species Helicobacter kayseriensis. The sequence goes on along the minus strand of NZ_JAJTNB010000004.1, from coordinate 10,621 downwards.
TTTTCCCTTATCATCACCGGCGATTACTTTAACAATATCGCCTTTTTTGATTTTAAACTTTACCACTACACTACCTCCGGAGCTAACGATACAATCTTCATAAAATTCGCATATCGCACTTCTCTACTAACTGGGCCAAAAATCCTTGTTCCAACTGGCTCTCTTTTTGCATCTAAGATTACAGCAGCATTATCATCAAAACGCACAAGAGATCCATCTTCTCTTTGGATTTCTTTTTTTGTTCGCACAACAACAGCTTTAACAACTTGCCCCTTTTTAACCTTTCCATTTGGAATGGCTTTTTTAACTGAGGCAACAATTACGTCTCCAACTGTTGCATAACGTCTATGACTTCCACCCAAGACTTTAATGCACATAATTTCTTTTGCACCACTGTTGTCTGCAACATTTAATCGAGTAAAACTTTGAATCATACTACACTCCTACAGAAACAATATTTTGCAAGTTAAAAGTCTTTGTCTTTGAGATTGGTTTGCACTCAATCGCACTAATTACATCGCCCACTTTGACTGCATTGTTTTCATCGTGAATCGTGTATTTTTTAAATCTTTTAACAATCTTTCTATATTTTGGATGGACAACTTTACGCTCAACCAAAATCACAACACTCTTGTCTCCAGCCTTACTTACGACCTTTCCTTGAATGATTCGCTTATGGGGTTGCTTTTTCTCCATCTCTTAATCCTTTTTTGCGCTAATAGCAGTATTGATTCTAGCGATATCTTTGCGAATGCCCCTGATCTCACTAGGATTAGTCAATTGCATTGTTCTGAGTTTGAGTTTGAGCTCAAACAACGCCGATTTCTTTTCCTTAAGAAGCCCTTGAAGCTCTTGAATACTCTTATCTTTCAAATCAATAAATTTCATTTTCACTCTCACTCGTTACAATTTTTGTCTTAAATGGCAATTTGCTTTGAGCCAAAGCCAATGCATCTCTAGCAGTAGCTTCATCAATTCCAATCATTTCATAAATGATTCTTCCTGGCTTAATGTTCATGACCCACTTATCTACTGCACCCTTACCTTTACCCATTCTTGTCTCAAGAGGCTTGGCAGTAAGAGGTTTATCAGGAAACACACGAATCCAAACCTTACCCGCTCTCTTTATGTGTCTAGTCATTGCAATTCTTGCAGCTTCAATCTGACGAGAATCAATTCTCCCATGCTCAAGAGCTTTGATTCCGATATTTCCAAATGCCAAGCTTGCACCTCTAAAAGACTTTCCTCTGTTGCGTCCCTTTTGTTGTTTTCTGTATTTTGTTCGTTTTGGCATCAACATGGTTATTGTCTCCCTTTTCTACTAGTTTTGGGGCGATCTTCTTTGTTTTGCTCTTCTCTTCTTTCTGCTTGGATTCCCTTATGCAAAACTTCTCCTTTGAAAATCCAAACTTTGACACCAATGATTCCATATGTTGTCATTGCCTCTGCAAAACCATAATCAATCTTAGCCCTTAATGTATGAAGAGGAACTCTTCCCTCCATATACCATTCTGTTCGAGCCATCTCTGCTCCTGCAAGTCGTCCAGAAACCTTTACCTTAATCCCCTTGGCTCCAGATTTCATCGCAGATTGCATGACTTTTTTCATTGCTCGACGGAAAGCAACACGGCGCTCAAGTTGTGTTGCAACACTCTCTGCTGCGAGTTGAGCATCAGCTTGAGGTCGCTTTACTTCTTTGATATTAATCGCAACTTCTTTTTGAACAATCTTCTTTAAAGATTCTTTAACCTTTTCAATATCTGCACCCTTTTTCCCAATAATCAAACCAGGTCGTGCAGCAACAACTGTTACTCTAAGCTTTTTCGCAGCTTTCTCAATAATGATTTCACTCACCCCTGCATAATAAAGCTCTTTTTTTAAGAACTTTCTAATTTTGTGATCTTCCAAAATATAGCTAGGAGTTTCTTTTGAGCCTGGAAACCATCTTGAAGTCCAATTTCTATTGATCCCTAATCTCAAACCAATCGGATTTACTTTTTGTCCCATAGTTATTTGCCCTCTCTCTTTGTTTTTTGCTTATTAGAAGCTACAGCCACTTCTACATAGATGTGAGAAGTTGGTTTACGAATGGGTGTTGCACGACCTCTAGCTCTTGGCATAAAGCGTCTCAATACGGGACCAGCATCAACTCGGCAAGATTTCACAACAACAGATTGAGGCTCATATCCTCCATTGGCCACTGCAGAAGCAATAACCTTTGAGATAATCTTTGCTGCCTTATTGGGAGTAAATTCAAGGCTTGCTAGTGCCACTTCAGCATTCATTCCCTGAACTTCTCTGGCCACCAATCTAGCCTTTGTCGGAGAAAGTCTAATATATCTCAATAATGCCTTACTCATTCTCTCTCCTTATTTACCAATTTTCTTTTGGACACTTCCCTTGTGTCCCTTAAAAGTTCGAGTGGGCGCAAATTCACCAAGCTTATATCCCACATGATTTTCTGTCACATACACAGGAACAAACGCACGACCATTATGAACATTAAAAGTCAGCCCAATCATATCAGGCAAAATCATGCTTCTGCGTGACCAAGTTTTAATAGGTTTATTGTCTTTGTTTTCTTTTGCTTTAAGCACCTTCTTAAAAAGGCTTTCATCAACAAAAGGACCCTTTTTTACCGATCTAGCCATGTTCTATCCTTACTTCTTTCTTCTTGAGATAATCAAGCGATCGCTTGCTTTTTTGCGTCTAGTCTTATATCCCTTCGCCGGAGTTCCCCATGGAGACACAGGATGACCACTTGAACCAGTTTTTCCTTCACCTCCACCATGTGGGTGATCAACAGGGTTCATTGCACTACCTCTTGTTTGAGGACGAATTCCTCTGTGGCGATTACGTCCAGCTTTTCCGATTGAGATATTGATAAAGTCTTCGTTTCCAACAACACCAATGCTTGCCATACATTCATCAAGAATATATCTCATTTCTCCGCTTGGCATTCTAAGGGTTGTATACTTTCCTTCACGCCCCATAATCTGAGCACTTGCTCCCGCACTTCTTGCAAGCTGTCCCCCTGCTCCAGGATGCATCTCGATATTATGTACAATCGTTCCGATGGGGATATTTTTAAGCTTCATTGCAAAGCCAACTTTAATATCCAACCCACCTTCAGCAGAAATTACAGTATCTCCGACATTCAATCCGCTTGGTCGGATAATATATCTCTTCTCTCCATCAGGATAAACAATCAAAGCAATTCGACAGTTTCTATATGGATCATATTCGATTGCCGCAACTTTTCCTTCAAGATTGAATTTATTGCGTTTAAAGTCAATGATTCGATAAAGCTTTTTGGCTCCACCTTCTTTATGTCGACTTGTAATGCGTCCATTGTTATTTCTTCCTGCGCTAACGGGAAGCTTAATGAGCAAACTTCTAACGCTTGGTTTTGCTGTAATGTCTTTTGAACTAAGGTTAGACATAAAACGCCTGCTAGGCGTATAGGGTTTATAAGTTTTAATTGCCATTTAGTCCTCCTCTACACTGCCAAAGAATCGATTTTTGCACCTTCGGGCATCTTGACATAAAACTTTTTATAAGATGCTCTCTTGCCTTCTCGACCTCTAAATCTCTTGACTTTTCCATTTTGCTTCAAAGAATTGATCTTCTCAGGAACAAAACCAAAATACTCTCTAAAAACCTGCTTGAGCTGATTTTTGCTAATCTTTGCAGAAGTTTGCACTACAAGCACACCGCTCTCTTGAAGCGAAAGAGACTTTTCTGTATATAAAATTGATTTGATATCTGTTATATCTGCCATCGCCTTATCCTTCTTTCACAATTTCGTCAAAAACTGCTTTTTCAATCACAACAGATCTAAATGCTGCGACAAGATATGCATTGAGCTCATTTGAATCTGCAAGATAACAACTTCTAAGATTTCTATATGCCAAGAATGTTGGCTCATCACTCATTTGAGAAACAAACAAAGTGCTTCTCTCATTTAAGCTTTTAAATGCCTTGAAAGCATCCTTTGTCTTTCCGCTAGCAATTGCTACAGAATCTACAACATAAAGTTTCCCTTCTTCTGCCTTTTGTTTTAGGGCAAACTCAAGAGCTAGTCGCTTCTGTTTTTTATTGACTTTAAGATTGTAGTTTTTGTTATTGCTTGGACCATGAGAAACACCTCCACCCACAAATACAGGAGAAGTAATGCTTCCTGCTCTTGCACGACCTCCGCCTTTTTGAGCCCAAGGCTTTTTTCCTCCTCCACTTACTTGTCCTCTTGTTTTTGCACTGGCGCTATTTGCACGCAATGAAGCAAGATAAGACTTTACATAAAGATAGAGATTGTGCTCATTAATATCCTTATATCTTTCAGGCAATGCGATTTCGCTTGTCTTCTTCATTTGAGAATCTAAAACTAATGCTTTCATCACTAAACCTATCCTATTACTTTGATTTTTCCGTATGCATTGTTAAAACCTGCAACAGAACCCTTAAGAACCAAGATTCCATTTTCACTATCAAAAGAGAGAATCTCATTTCTTACGCTTACTTGCTCATTTCCATAATGCCCTGCCATTTTCTTTCCTGGCTGAACACGTCCTGGCCATTCGCGATTACCAATAGAACCAAGTCTTCTATGGAATCGGCTACCGTGAGCTGCTGGACCACCTTGGAAGTTCCATCTTTTCATAGCACCACTAAACCCACGACCTTTTGTCCTGAACGTGCTTTTGACAATTTTTCCAGCACTTAAAACTTCTGTTTGCAAATCACCTACTTCTTGATTTGCAACTTGGAGTGTCGCAAAACGATTAAACTCTTTGCTCAATCCGTATTTTTTTTGTTGCCCCTCAATAGCTTTATTAATCTCTTTTCCTTGAGCATAGGCAACTAACGCTTTTCCATCTTCGCGCAAGCTGCATACTTTTGCATTCAAAACTTTCAAAAGTGTTACAGCAGTGCTTGAAGATCCAATTGTTCTACTCATACCAATTTTTTGAACGATAAATTCCATCTGACACCCTTAAAACACTTAATTTTTACCCATAGAAATGACTTCTACATCAACCTCTGGAGCCAAGTCCAAACTCATCAAACTATCCACAGTATCAGGTGTTGCAGACATAATGTCTATGATTCTGCTGTGGATTCTGATTTCAAATTGCTCTCTAGAATCTTTGTTGATATGTGGAGATCGAAGAACTGTATATCTTCTTTTCTTTGTTGGCAATGGAATAGGACCTCTGATCTCTGACCCCGTTCTCTTTACAGCCTCAACAATAGATACAACAGATCTATCAAGCACTCTATGATCGTAAGCTTTGAGCTTTAATCTAATTTTTTCCATATATTTTTCCTCACTTAAAGAACTCATCAACACAATGCTGATGTTAATTTTGGAAGCTGTGATTATAAAAAAACACTTCTAAAGTGTCAATATTTCCATTCCTTTTTAAGATAACATTATCAAAATTCATTTCCTTCTTTCTAAGGAAATAAAAACTTTCATCAAAGACTAAGGATCGCTGATGCATTTTTTCTCGCAATTTTGGAATGAAAGGCTTCATTACACCCTTCCTAGAAAAAATCCAATCCACTCACAAAAAACACTTATTTACGGGCCACCCAGAAGCGGAAAAACCTCTCTTGCCCTAGACTATGTCCAAAATTTAGAACTCCCTCAAAAAGCAATCATTTATTTTGATCTCAATGATGCTCGAATACAACACAATATAATCAAACAAGAGCTCCTTAAACTTCATCTTGAACGAAAAATTCAATGCCTAATCATTGATCATTTTCACCCCTCTTTCACTTTTCCCAATATTCCCATTACATTGCTCATATCCCAAGAAAATATCGCTCTCCCCTCTTTTGATTCTCTTTTTTGCCCCTCCCTGAGTTTTTTAGAATATGCTAGTTTTTATCCCAAAAGTAGCTCCACTCAAACACTTCTAAAAAACTTCATCAAAGATGGGAATCTCCCCCAAATTGCGACAACAAGCGAGCATCAAAAACTACAAATCAAGCAAGAGATTCTCAAGCTTGCTCTTCTTGATGATTTTACACTTTTGGAAAAACTCATTCCTTTTCAATCCCAAAAAATAACGATCTTTCAGTTCTATACAATACTCAAAAAAACAAACAAAATCTCCAAAGATAAAGTCTACTTTTTCTTTGAGAATCTCCAAAGAAAAAATATGATTTTTTTTATCCCTCATCTCCATCCCAACAAACCCAAAAAACTTTATTTTTATGATTTTTCAATCCCCAAGTCTCTCTCAATCAATCCCACAATCATCCCCATCCTTGAAAATATGTTCGTACTAGAATTACGCTCAATCACTCAAGAAATCTACTATGATGATTTTGGATGCTTTGTTGTGCCCCAATTTGGAAGATTTTTGTTTGTCCCCTTTGCTCAAAAAGAAAGCATTGAAGATAAACTTTCCAAGCTTTCTCATCAAGGATTAAAAGATCCCATCAAAATCATCACGCTTGATTATTCAGATTCTGGAGAAATACACAAAATTGCTTGGGAGGCATTGAGTTTTATTGAATTTGCACTTGGAGGAATTGAATGATTTGCGGAATCGATGAGGCTGGAAGAGGATGTGTGGGAGGAAGCCTTTTTGTTTGTGGGGTTGCCTATGAAGAAACCTATATTGCCTCTTTATCTCATCTTACTATCAAAGATAGCAAAAAACTCTCAAAGTCCCAAAGAGAGCAAATCGCGCAATTCCTTTTATCATGCGATAAGCTGACCTACCACATTGCCAAAAAAGAAGCCCAAGAAATCGATACAAAAGGCCTAAGTCAATGCCTAAAAGAAGCACTTGAGGAAGTGATGGAATCTGTTTTTCAAACAAGCAAAATCACAAAATTTATCTATGATGGAAATTCCACTTTCAAGGCTCAACCTCCCCTGTTTATACCTTTTGAAACACTTATTAAGGGGGATGCCCTCATCCACCAAATCTCTTCAGCCTCCATCCTTGCCAAACATGCCAAAGACAAAGAATGTGAGGAGATTCACACACTCTATCCTCAATATGGATTCCTAAATCACAGCGGATATTGCACCCAAGAACATAGGAGCAAAATTCAAGAACTTGGCTATACCCCCTTTCATCGCAAGAGCTTCCAAATCAACACTTAGCTTATACATATGCAACTAGCTCAAAAATTAAATATAAAAACGCGATACTCAAAAGCGCCCATTTTGAATGCTTTGCATCTTTTTATCTAGCAACTCTCATTTCTTATTGCAATAAAGCTTCTATTTTGATCTCAACACAATAATAATGGACTCTATCAAAGCACAACATTCTCCATTATCAATAAAACTCAATAATTGCCTCTTTGTAGAAGCAAATGCAGGCTTATCTCCCATCGAATCTATTTCGCAACATCCGGAAGTTATGCAATTCATTGAGGCAGTTCCTGCCGGTTTTCTTGTTATTTACACCTATCACAAAAACAAAAAGATACTAGTTATGCAAAAAAGCTACACCGATCCGACCTTTAAAACGCTCTCAAATGCAATCACTATGATATGGAATGATTGTCAAGATTTTTAGGAGATTTCTCCTCTCCCCCTAAAATCTCCACACTCCTCCAACACTTCCTATAAGCATTGTTTGATTTTTATAGTCTCCTTTAATATCTTTGCTTCCTGAGATATTTTGCTTCACACCCAAACTTAAATTGAGCCCCCAAGAAGAGTTTAGGGCAATCTCTCCTCCCAAAAGAATCTGAGCATAAGTTTTTAGAGATGAATCAAGATTAAGAATTTGTGTGGGAAGATTTGACATAGAAAGCCTTAATTCTTTTTGTGTATCAAGGAGGGTTTGCTCAATACTTGGGATGATATAAAAGAAAGAAGAGTTGGAGAAATATTTTTTAAACTCCACCCCTACACTTGCACCAAGAGAAACATTGATTTGAGAATCAAAGCCTAGTGGAATATCTCCACTCTCTTCATAGCTTGGAGTATAAGCAAAGCTAGCATTTACTCCAAGATAGGGCTTGGCTTCAAAACTTCTAAAGACAATGTTATATCCATAACTCAAATACGCTTGAGTGAAAGAATGGATTGTCTTTGAATCTGTTTTTGATTCTAGGGCTTGTGTTGTTTTTGAAATTGCGTTTGAGGCAAAGAGAGTTCTTAAAGTAAAATCAATTTGATTGGAAGAAAAATCACTCCTTAGATATAGCCCAGTTTCAAATGCATGAGTATTTGCCTCTAAAGCCAAATCTTTGAGATTCAAATAGTTATAAGAAAGATAAGCTCCCAAGACTGTTTGCCCCAAAAGCTTGTCATAGCCCAAATTGAAACCAAAACTTCCTCCCGCTTCACTTCCATTCATGTTTGCTCCACCCAAGAGGTTAAACCAAAGTGAAGAGAGATTGGAAGGATTGGGAATGCTTAATTGAGAATCTTCTTGTGCCATAGATGAAGAGCTAGATAAGATTCCCTTTTCTAAACTTGAAAAACCAGAGCTTGAAGTAGAAGCTTTGAGATCAGCAAAAGAATAGCTTGATAATCTTTGGGCAATAGAAAGCTTGGCTCCTAAATTTTCTTGAATCTCTTGATAAAGAGAATTTGTTTGAGAAGAAGAAAGGGTATTGGATTTTATTTCATCGAGCAAATCAATAGGCACGTTATTAAAAGGCTGAGAGAGAGTATTGACAAAATTGACAGCTAAGAGATCATTGCTAGAGTTTTTAATACTCTCAGCTAGAGCATTATTGAATCCATCTTTAATAAGATCAAGTTTGACATCAATGCTATCAAAGCCTGAGGTGGTGATTTGAGCGTTATTTGAAAGAGTTGTTTTAGAAGATGTAGAAAAAGTTTCTTGCAAGAGAGATTCGTGATTGAAAAAATGATCTTGATAGGATAAAGATTCAGCTGGAATGATAGCTTCTCCAGTATCGGGGTTGATTCCTTGAGAAGTGAGGTAGGTGGAGAGGGCTTGAGTCACTGCCTGATCTTTATTGGAATTATCTTTATAAAACCGATAATAATTCAATGCAAGTTGATTTTTCCCATCATTGACCAGCTTGACAATATTCTCTTTTTTAACATTTTCATTGAGCTTAGGTGTGATATAGATTGCAGAATCTGACTGCTTCACAGAATACGCATATAAATCACTTTTAATCTGAAGAGCCCAACCATAATCTTTATGATCTGGAGCAATATCTACAAAATCTTGAAGCATCAAAGCTAGCATCCCCGTCACATTCTGCGTCCCTTCTAGTCTGATATTTCCATTTGCACTCAAAAGTTTCCAAGGCTTGATCGTTCCACTTTGGGGGATAAAAGTCAAAATCTTTGCATCTTTAAAATACACATCTCCATTGACATGAAAGTTTGGAGTATTCCCCTCTCCCATACCTGCAACACCCACTCCCCCTCCAAGCACGCTCAAATCTCCTTCAAGTGTAAAACTATAATCTCCCTTTTGACTCCCAACGGCAAGAACTCCATCTGTATGCACAAAGGTATGAGCTTGGATTGCTATCTTTGATGCTTTGCCATCAGAAGTATTTATGGCCGAAAATTGAGCTGGTGCATTTTCTGTATTTTTCCCTCCACTCATAAAAGAGAAAAGATCCTTATGAGCATATTTTCCACTACCGATGTGGAGCTCTTTGGCAATGATTGTTATATCACTTCCCCCTTCTCCAAAAGCAGGGGATTTCTTTGTTCCAGGACTTCCTTCAATAATTTGTGCATTTGGATCTATGGATTCTAAAACAATTTTTGAGGTGGGAGCATCGATGGAAATATGTCGTGGGGTTTTCCAAGAATCGCTACTTCCACTCATGCTCACTCCATCAAGTCCTTGATACCAATGATAACCCTTATTGGAATCAATATGTGTTCTAAACACAATCGTAGAATTTGGAGAGATTGGTGTTTTTCCTAGAGTATTTGCCTCACTCACGCTAAAAGTTAAACTTGTAGCATCAAACTTTGCATAATTATTTCCTGAGTTTGTGAAACTTGGCATACCACTTGGTTCTCCATTGGGCCGAGCCTCAAAAACAATTGCATCTTGAGGAATTTCTACTTGATCTAGAGCTGAAATCTGAGCATTCAAAAGAATTTGGGAAAGGGCTAAAGCTAGAAGTGTTTTGCCTCTAAGGGTCTTGTAAGGGGGGGGGGTAAACAATTCATGTTTTCTCCTTGTGTTTTTAAATATAAGGTTAAATTAAATCAAAACATCACAGAATTTGTCAAGCCAAAACACAATAGCCACCCCCTTGCCCCCACATTGAGCCCAACCTCGCACCAATTTATCTCAACCCACGGCAATATCTCAGGAATACAAACTCAACTCTTGACAAAAGCAAATCTCAATCAAACTCAATATAAACAACCCAAATTTTTCTCCATAAATTACAATAAGCATAAAAATTTTAGATCAAATAGACTCCTGCTCTTCACGCAGGATTCTTTAATCAGATGCTTGAAATAATCAAGCAAAAGAATAAGACAAATAAGGTTACTTAAATGAGAATAATAATAAAACTATTTGGAATCTTTGTTTTAGCGGTTGGGATGTTGTGGTTGTGGAATGATGGATTTTTTGTGCGTTTAATGCCAAGCTATATCAAAAAAGAAAAGCTTAGTGAAAAA